>CAYMIF010000025.1:0-30030 GCA_964390375.1 uncultured Methanosarcinales archaeon | reverse complement strand
CGGTTAGGACTATTTCATTGATAATTTATTATAAGAAAGCGCCGCGGCCCGGATTTGAACCGGGATACCCAGAGGGAACCGGCTCTCAAGGCCGGCGCAGTACCAGATTGTGCCACCGCGGCATACTCTTAAATATATAAAATTCCAGGAACTGTCAGTCATATTTAAAGTTATCTGGTAAGAAAAAGTCCTAATATTGGATAACATTCAGATCAGGTAAGCCAGAAAAATGCTTTGGATTTCTAGTGACTATCGTGTTTATACCAAAAGCCTTGTAGCTGCCTGCAATCATGCAATCTCGGTGTCCGACCATGCTTCCTGACCTTTTGGAACACCGGAAATACTGGCTTCCTAGTATTGCTGCTTCACGATTAAATACTGTTGTAGAAAAAGATTGTATAGCTTCAAGAAACCTCTGCTGTTGCGAATCTGTCAGATTTCCACATAAGAATTCATATATGGACAATTCAGAAACCCGAAGCATTCTTGCATTTCTTCTCATGAATTCTGATGCTTTCGGCTCGCCTTTGAAAAAATCAATCAGAAAGGTCGTATCAGCGCCTATTGTTCCAATGCTTGTTGATTTCTTTTCTGACATTTTCTATTGAATCTGTGTCAGCATCCTTGAGTATGCCTGCAAATTTCATAATATCGTCAGTGCTTCTGCTAAGGCCAATTATAGTCTCAGAAAAGCTTCTGTCCCCTTTGATTGATTTTAGGAAATTGTATGCTTCATCTGTAATAGTTATTGATGTTGTTCCCATACAAGTACTTGTATCAGTACTAATATTTATATTTTTTCATTAAGATTTTTATAAATCACCACAAAACCCAAAACAATTAAAACCCAGCCCCTATTTCCTCTAACCATGCAGATAAACAATCTCATACTTGAGCTCAACGCAGACTGCAACTCAAACTGCATATACTGCTATCTTTTGGAGAGGAAAGGCAGCGACGACCACAGCATACGATACTTCAAGTCTATGCTTCTCGACCTCTCTCACAGGGGCATACGAAACGTCGACTTCACCGGAGGAGAGCCGACCCTCTACAGGCAGCTTCCTGAGCTGATAGCGTACGCCAGTCATCTGGGCTATCAGAACAGGACGCTGGTCACAAACGGCCGCATGCTCTCATACAGGGAATATCTGGAAAGGCTCAAGTCTTCCGGCCTCAACCGGGCAGTGGTCTCTTTGGACGGCCACAACGCAAAGACAGCTGAAGCGATAACCCGCTCACCTGGCTCATTCGCTCAGACCCAAAAAGCCTTCAGGAACCTAAAAAAACTAGGCATAACAACCGGTGCCACGGTTGTCATAAACAAGCTCAATTACAGGCATATAGGCGCGGTCATGAAAAAAGCCATAGATCTGAAGGCAGATTTTTTGAACATCCAGTTCATGCTGCCTCATGTCCTGGACAGGAAGGTCTCATCAAGACGCCTTTCATCATCGATAATCCCGAAATACAGCGAGGTCAGGCCCTACATAACAAAAGCTTTAAAAGAGCATGAAGCTGGGATAAAGACAAACATACATTTCATCCCTTTTTGCCAGCTAAAGGGATTTGAGAGGTTCCTTGACATGGAAGCTCAAAAAGATGATCGATATGCCCTGAATTACAGGGGATTCGGATATAATATCGGAGAACATCTGAAAAAAGGGGCGATAAAAGGAGAATGCTGCAAAAATTGCAGATACAATAAGCGCTGCATCGGATTTTTCATAAGCTATGCAAGAGAGCTTGGAGTGGAAAAGCACATAAGAAAAGAGCTTCAGATGAAGCACATACAAAAGATGCTGGAGAAGATGGAGAATGGCCGATAGGAAAGCAAAGGAAGAGAGGAAGAAAAGCCTGATGGAAAAGCCCATGCTAAAGCAGATAAAAGACATATCAATAATCCTTTGTCCAAGATGCCTGGCAGTAACTATCCACAGCAAGCACCATTCCCAGGACAAGGCATATTTCGCCCTCACAAGAGAAGTCATATCAGCAATCTCTTTCAACCACGAGCCGGATAATGTAGCTGTCGATATACCTGACATGGCTCCAAAAACAGGCAATCTCAAGGTCCAGCTAAACTTGGAAAAGGAATCTGACCCAAAAAAGCATGAAAGTTACCTCCTTGACATCCCGGTAAAGGACATGGTATGCGACAATTGTCGAAAGGCTGACGGCCAGTATTATGAAGGTATCCTTCAGATACGGGGAAACAACAGCTCTCAGCTCAAGAAGGTCCTGCAAAGCATAAAGAAAAAAGTGCACAAAGCTCAGCCTGAAGTCTTCATAAACAGGTTTTCTGAGCACAAGAACGGTTATGACCTGTATCTCACGTCAAAGAAACATCTTCAGAGGATTGGAAAAAGCCTTTCGCAGGAATACGGAGGAACACTCAAGCAGAGCAGGAAGCTCTATTCCAGGAGCCGCCAGACAGGAAAAGAGATCTACAGGATAACTCTTGTCCTGAGGCTGTGGGACTTTTTGCCAGGCGACATAATCCTGCTTGATGAAAAGCCGGCATATGTCAAAAGCATATCCGGTGATAGTCTCTCTGCCATTACATTGCACGATGAGAAGAAAAAGAACAGGAAAATCCAGGATGAACCATTGGTTCTGGCAAGATCTGATGAATTGAAAACTGCTCAGGTAGTAAGGTTCAGGCCAGATCTTGAGGTGCTGGACCCTGTCACATATCAGCCTGTAAAGATAGAGAACCCATCAGATACAAAAAAGGACAGGATAAAGATATTTACATACCAGGACAGGTTCTACATGATAAAGGAGGCAGATTGGAAATGATCTATCTTGCCTCACTTTCTCCAAGAAGAAAGCAGCTCCTCCGGCTTCTTGTAGGTGATAATTTCAGGGTCATAGCATCAGATTACGAAGAAGACAACACCCTTGATATGCCTGCGGAGAAGATGGTGCTGAAGCATTCGATAGGTAAGGCAGAATCAGTAGCTGCCGGGTTAGAACGCGGAATTGTAATAGCAGCTGACACGATAGGGCTTCTTGACGGAAAAGTTCTGACAAAGCCGGAAGGAAAAGAGGGTGCAAGACAGATGCTTGGTCTGATCTCTGGAAGAGAGATAAAGGTCATTTCTGGTCTGGCTGTAATCGACATCGAAAAGAACAAGACAATCTCAGGAATAGAAGAGACAAAAGTGCTGATAAAGGAACTAACTCCGGAAGAGATAGGTGACTACGTGGCTACAGGAGAGCCCCTGGACAAGGCAGGCTCATTCGCGATCCAGGGTAAAGGTGCTGCGATAGTCAGGAGTGTTGACGGTTGTTTCTACAATGTCATGGGATTGCCGCTTTTTCAGCTGGGCCGGACGCTGAAAGAATTAGGACTGAATATCTATAAGATGGGTTGAATCAGTCTTCCTGCCTTTCTTTCTTGTATTCATCGAGGACTTTTGAAAGGATTTTCTTCTTGTCAAGAAGCCTGTTGAACACCGATCTCTTCATGACTGCATAATCACCTGCTTGCGTAAGACTGCATTCCTTGTGGTCCAGGACTATGAAATTTTTTGATATTTCCGTTGCCCGGGATTTTGTGATGACCACATCGCACAGCTTTTTGAGTTCTTCCAAAACAGGCCTGGAGATGATTGCAGGATTCCTGATATAGACGATATCCCCTTTCCTAAGGCATAGCCTTTTCTTTTTAAAGGCAAATTCACTTTTCCCGAGGTCATCCAAAATCTTCACTAATATGCCTGTATTGAGGCGTGAAAGCAGGTCCTGGTAACTCTGGATCTTATTTTGGCAGTTTTCTGAATATCTGTCGAACCTGGCACGAAGCTTTGAGAAATCATGCTTTTTGGTGGATAATATCTTCTGTTGCTTCTCTGGTTCTTTTCTTCTTGATAGCTCAGATTTTAGCGCAGCATTCTTTCTCATTTCTTTCTTCTTAAGTTTATTTGCTCCAGAAAGCTTTTTTTTCAGTTCCTGGTTTTCAGACTTTTGTTCAAGATATTTCTCGACAATATGAAAATAGAGTGCTTTGTAATCCTTTATTTTAGTCTTCTTGACTTCCTCGGTTTCGTCCCTTTTATCATCTAAAAACACATCTATTGCAGCAGAGACAGGCATTGTCTCATCGATCATCATCAGCCGAAGGACATCTCCTTCAAGTTTTGGGCGTCCAATCAAAGAAAGCTTCTGTTTGATCTTTTTTATCAATCCGGCAAGCTTTTTGTATGCAAATATTGCACTGGCAAGCGAGTCTGCCTCATGAATGTTAGAGTATTTTAGGCCTTTGACAATCTCCTGCTTGTCTGCAGTGCTCATGTCTTCATCAGGTCCGATTATCTTAGCTCCTGTCTTTGCAGCGAACCTCTGGACCATTGATGGTGTCTTCTTCTTGTCAGCTGCAACAGCAACAGGCTTGCCAAAGGAATATGTTTCGTTTATCAGAGTAGCAAAGTCAAGGCCTCTTCTTGAAGAAACCTTGATTATCCTACCATCGATATTTAATATAGAAAAGCCTGCAGTGGTTCCAGGATCAATGCCGATAATGATTGGTTGATTTTTTCCCATCCTGATCATGGTATCTTTAGTCAATATTTAAAACTTGATATCCTTATTCTCTTCAGCCTGCAGATAAAAAGCGATGCTCAGCTCCTCAGCCCTGTCAAGTATGACAGATATTACAGGAACGAAAATAGATTTAAGATACAAAAATGGTCTTTTTGGAGTAATTCCCCGAAGTTCCTGTATCTGCCGGATCTCGCTGTAGCTCTTCTCAAGCTCAGGCAGGAAGCGAAGGACGATATAGAACGGTATGACAATGAATTTCGGAAATCTAAGAAATTTCAGCAGTCTATAGACACTGATGAGGTCTGTTGTTCTCGTAAAGAATGAAAATGCCAAAAAGACTATGAATAATCGCAGGTCAAGCTTGATTATAAGTTCGATTACATCAGCATATACTCCTCGTAGCATGAAAAAAAAGAATATATTTGATATTATTATCAATGGTATCATGCCGAAAAAAAACCTCTTGAAATCTTTTAAGGAGAATTCTGCCATTATCACAAGTATGACAGTGACAGCAAGCACCACCCCAAGAACCCAGATACGTCTGGCCGAAAAGCTGGTTACAAGTATAGCCAAAGTAATAAAAAACTTCATCACTTCAGGGATATGTCTAAATATTGTTCCGCCTCTGTATTCGAACATTCTCTCAATCCTCCGTTCCTGATTAGATAGATTCTGTCGCAAAATTGGATTATTTTTGGATCATGTGTTGCAAGGATGATTGTCTTATCTGATTCCATTAAGAACCTCTGTATGATATCTGTATTATACTCATCAAGCCAGGTTGTTGGTTCGTCTAAAAGCAGCACATCTTTGCTGAATGAGTCTGCTACTGCTATTGATGCGATTTTTTGCTGTCCTTTAGATAGATCAGATGGATTTCTGTCTAAAAGATTCAGCAGTCTAAACTTCCTGGCATATTTCGCAGACACGATCTCCTTTCTTAGGTTTTCCTCAAAAAAAAGATGCACTGGATTCTGAGGGCTGTAAGAGATTAATCTGCAAAGTTTCTGTTTCTTTGCTTCTTTTCCAGCGATTTCAATATTACCTCTGTAATCGAGAAATCCTGCGATAAGTTTGAGCATTGTTGATTTGCCTGAGCCGTTATCTCCGATTACAGCTATCTTTTCTCCTTTTGATACTGAAAAATCAAGCCCATCAAGACAGAATCCTTCTTTTAAAAAGCAGACATTTTTCATATAGATAATCTTTTGTCCTGTATTAGGATGTTTCTGGATGTGATTTTTTTTGATTGGATTTATTTTATCTTGTGAGCTGATCCTGATTATCCTGTCTGATAATTGTGCGTATTTTTCATTCTTATCAAACCAAACGATTGTTTTCTTGCCGGCGATCTTTTTGATGATTTTGATGAATCTCCTGACCTCTTCAGGAGATAGAAGTTCAAGTGGCTCGTCAAGTATAAGTATGTTTTTCTTTTGCATGAGGTTTGATATGAGATTTACTTTTTGCTTTTGCCCGTATGAGATCTCAAACACGCTTTTATCTATGATATCACTTAGATCATATTTGTCATTTTTTGTATCATAATCTTCAAGCTCTTCTTTGACAGACATGGAGATGAACTGGGATTCTGGATTCTGAAGAACCACACCTATCTGGCCACGAATAGAGATATCACCTGATACATCTGCAGGAATCAGTCCGGGTATTATTCCGAGCATCACATTGGCAAGAGTGGATTTCCCTGAACCGTTTTTCCCTGTGATATACAGAAATTCATTTTTTTTGACTGTTAGATTAAGATCTTCTATGATCTTTTTGTCTGCGAATGAGACATTAAGGTTCTTTATTCTGATCATTGGATTCTCAGCCGAAGTTTTGTCATGAAGACCAGGAGCCATGCCAGTCCGAAATCAACTCCAGACTGTATGATGTTCGGCACGATTATCATCCATGAGGGATATGCCTGCATTATTTGTTCTGTTGTCATCTCAGGAAACCACATCTTCAATGCAAAAGCATAGTTAAAATAGACCATGACGATGCATCTGACAATGATAGCAAATACGATTGCGATCAGGTAATACCCATGTCTCGTTCTTTGTGATTTAACATAATATCGGACAATCCCTATTGCCAGTATTAAAGGCAGCGTGGCAGTAAATTTCATGGTCGCTCCAAGCAGGCTTGCATTTGAGATAAAAGCGATAAATATGCTGGATATGACCGCTGTGATAAGGCCTGATCTCAGTCCGAAGAGCATGACTGCGATGATCCATACGACAGCAACAAAGTCGATTGACATCCCCCAGGGAGTCCGGATCTTCAGTGGAAGCACCTCCAGAAGTATAGAGAGTGCAGCAAGCATTGATGAGACAATTATGATGCTCATGTAGTCGAATCTTTTTTGCGTCATGTCTTTTTTGCTGAGGCTTATAAATCTTGGCTTACTTTTTTCTCTGTCTACGATATGTTTTTGTTGTTTTTCTGTTCCTGTTTGTTTCATTTTCTGTACCTCGTTTATTTGTCTTCATTTGTTTAAAGTCACCATTGATTCAACTTCAATACCCAGTTTTTCCCTTAGGTGCTCATGTGATATTACCTCTATTATATCTTCTCCATGAGCGCTTCGTTGTGGAAATATTATTGCGCATTTAATGCCTTTGACTGATATATGGTAAGCATCTATATCTCCATAGCTTCTTGATTTGTCTGAAAAACCGTCAATCCTGATGCTTTTAGTATTGAAAAGAAATTCATTGAGCTGCTCGATGTCTATTTTAAGGTTCAATGTGCCTGGAAAAGGATCAATTCCAAGTTTTTCCTTGAATTCCTTTTTATAATGTGGAAGACTGACATAATACCTGCCTTCTCCGAATCCCAGGACAAGTTTGCCGGATAGGGAATTAGATGGTCTAAGAACCTGATCAAGTCGCTGGTGCATCTTGTTTAGTTTATTTATACCTTTATCCTGAAGCTGCATCTTGATGCCTGTTGTCCTTGCCTTTCTGCTTATGTAACCTTCTTTTTCAAGGAAGATCAGTCTTCTGGAAATGGATTGCTGTGAAAGCCTGAGTTTTTTTGAAAGAGCGATGGTTGTCATCTCAAGAGGCCTGTGAAGACCTGCATTCTCAGCGATGAACAAAAGTATCTCAGAATCTGATCTCATATGGAATGGTGATATGTAGATACTTATAAAATTTACGTTACTCAAAAATTAGTAATTCAGAACAAAATTCTATTTTTTTAATTTTATGACCAGAAAGTAATGGAAACCCGCCTGCTTTTGGCAGACGGGTCTTGATTCTAGAAACAGGCTCAAGGCAGCCCCGATTCTAGTTATACCGTAAGGTATTTAAGTATCATATAAATACCTAATGTAAAATATTTCACAAAATGTGATTATAGGAGGATATAAGAAAATGCCGACAATAGCGTATATCGTCGAGAGTCTGCTTGACAAGAAGCCTTTCATACAAGAGGCATTAGCGATGGGATTGATAAATAATGCAGCATTGGCAGAGCAGCTGCAGCCTGAGGTCGAAAAGATCATGAAGAAGAAGCTGAAATTCTCTGCTGTGAATATGTCGATACGCAGACTGACAGAAAAACTTAAAGCAAGGTCATTACATGCTCCAGGTTTTGATGAGGATTGCGATATCACGATCAAGACCGGACTCAGTGAGATAACCATACACAAGAGAAAGGAGACAATCAGCAATATCAGGAAAAGATATAATCAGCTTAAGCTGTCTCCTGAGGATTTTATTACACTTACCCAGGGAATCAATGAGATGACAGCGATAGTCAATAAAAGGCTTAAGAAACCGTTTTTAGCTTTGATTCCAAGAACTGAAATAAAAAAAGAGATTGCAGATCTCAGTTCAGTCACGATAAAGCTTCCAAAAGATGCAGAGAATTCTGTTGGTTTATTTTATATAATAACAAAGGCATTGGCCTGGAACAACATAAGCATAGTTGAGATGGTATCAACATACTCTGAATTGACATTTTTTTTCAAGGAAGAGGACACAAGCGATGCATTCAGCGTGATAAAGAATCTGATTTCAGAGAACACGCGCAAGAATGAATCAGACTAGATCTTGATTTTATTTCTTCCTCTTTTTTCTACTTTTTCAAGCCTTTTGATAACCTGTCTGTCAGAATATGCTGATAAGACAGCAGAGAAGCATTCATCACTGATTGAATGATGCTTGGATTCCAAAGCCTGCCTGAGAAGATGCAGGTCAACTGCTCGATCTTCTGGTTTTTCAGAGAAAAAGGATAATCCGAAGTCAATGAATCTTATCTCATCATCGATCAGGATCATGTTTGAAGTAGTAAGATCTCCATGTATTATGCCTTTATGATGGATTTTGCCAAGTTTTTTTCCTATCTGCCTGCATAGGCTAATATGGTTTGAATTATTAAGGATATCCCGCACCTTTGGTCCTTTAAGATATTCCATTGTTATGAACATGGAAGAGTCGTCCATATCAATGAGTCTAGGGGCCAGATCTGGAAGCTTGCCGATGACCTTGGCTTCTCTTCTGGTCCGTGATTTTCGAAGTTTATTATCTATTTCAGGCAGCCTGTAGCTCTTCTTTACACGGTTTTTTATAATCCTATCCGAATCAAGAAAGATTTTTGCTTCTGCTCCTTGTGCAATCTCTTTCATGGATTCATGGGTTTTAGTTTGAGATTTATAAATCTAATTGTGTTGGGTTGTTGCCATGTAGGGCGTACGCCAACCATAAATGGTTAGCTTAGTCCAGCTGAGAATATTACCTAAAGATATATATTCTCGTGGCACAGACGGATAGGATATCATATTAGCCTCAAAAAAACCATATGTTTTTATAATATAGGACCTTGGTTATCTCAATATAATGCAAAAGCACTTCAATTACCATGACGGCTCGATTGTGAATCTGATGTCTTCGATAGCTGCACATTTTGGCACGCAGAATCAGTACAGGCAATTAGCGCATCTCAAGAAAACACGATTCAAAAAAAACATTCTCCTGATTGTCCTGGACGGGATAGGATATAATTATCTTATGCAGATGCTTCAGGGGACATTGTTTGAGAAAAGGAAGATCAATAAGATTACTTCAGTCTTTCCTTCTACGACTGCTGCTGCAATAACGACATATCTGACAGGAGCAGCACCTCAGCAGCACGCAGCCACAGGTTGGTTCATGCATCTGCGCGAGATAGGCGCTGTCTGCATGCCACTGAGATTCATGCCCAGGTTCGGCGGCGCAGGTCTTGAAGAAGATGGTTACATTGTTTCGGATTTCCTGCAAGCTGAGCCTTTTACTCAGGGAATGGATTCGAAAAATTTCGCAATCATACCCAGGAACATCTCAGGCTCTCAATATTCTGAATTTTTCTTTGGAAATTCCCAAACCAGTGGATATAGGACAATGACTGGTTTTACCAGACAGGTAAAAAAAGCGCTTAAAACCAAAAAAAGAAAAAAAAAATTTATCTACGCTTATGTGCCATTTTTTGACACAGTCAGCCATGAGCTGGGAAATGGTTCGATAGAGGCATATCTTCAGTTCAGGGAGATAGAGGCAGCCATAAGACCGATAATCAGATCAGCTAAGGACACGACCATACTCATAACATCAGACCACGGAATGATTGATGCTGATGAGAAGCATACGATATTTTTGTCAGACCACCCACGATTCAGGGAATGCTTGACACAGCCTCTATGCGGAGAGCCTCGGTGTGCTTTTTGCTATGTGCACAGGGCCAAGACAAGCCAGTTTATTTCTTATTACAAGAAGCATTTCAAGAAAAAGGCAGATCTTATCTCGTCTGAGAAGCTGATATCAGAGAACTATTTCGGATTATTCAACCCTCACAAGGAGCTCATTCATAGGATAGGTGATTTTGCCCTTATCGCAAAGAAAAATTACTGCTTTTCAGATTCTCTTCTGGGAGAGGAGCCTCGTATGCTGATCGGAAATCACGGAGGCATATCGGAAGATGAGATATTTGTGCCTTTGGTTGTCATTTAGTATTTAATATGTAATTATAGAATATCCTAATTGATCTCATATTGCCATAAGCTGTACAATCTGCGTAGTTGTTACTATGCCTATTAGTTTTCCGTTTTCTATCACAGGCAATCTTTTGATATTATATTCTCTCATCATGGTAGAGATTTCTATGACCTTCATATCAGGAGAAGCATAAATAAGATCATCAGACATTACGTCATCTACTATCACATCATTTGAATCAAGGCCTTTGGCAGTCACCTGTCTTAAGATGTCGGTTTCAGTGAGCATGCCTGAAGGATTGTTTTGAGAATCGACTACAACCACACATCCTATGCTGTATTTTGTCATGATCCTTGCAGCATGTGTTATAGTTGATTTAGGCTCGATTGTAATGACAGGATGTATCATTATATCTCTTATATTTATTCCGAAATTCTTTTTTTTCTTCTTTTTTTTTATCTTTTCTGGGTCCCGACGCAGCTGCAGTTCATGTTCTTTCTTTATCATCTCATGGTTTAGCTTCCGGATTTCAGAGAAAAGTCTTCTCACAAGAAGCTTGTTCCAGCCGGTGTTGAGCAATATGCTTTCAATCTGTTTTTTGGTAACCCCGGTCATCAGGCAGTCGATGATATACTGTTTAAGTTCGAGTGTGTCATCACTTGGTTGATGAAGAGAGTTTTCAGTGAGATCGATCAGGTGTTCAATCCAACCAGCTTTTTGGAGTTCTTTTTTTATCTCACTGTACTGCCTTCCCTTTGATTTGCTCTTTTTGATATAATTATGAAGCTTGGTAAGATGGGAATGGAAGAATTCATTATCTGCATCATTGTTGGCCTTCTTTGCAGATCTGGTACTTTGTTTGGATTTACTGCCTTTTTTTTTTACCATCGTGATAGAATTGGGCTAGCATAGTATTTAAATTTTTCGAATGGATGGTGCTGTCCCGAAAGTCATAGATTAGTATATGAATTTTTTTCCAATTTTTTTTAATTATATGATTGGAAAAAATTCGACCAGAAAAATGAAATTTTTCCTGAGTATTATTAAATCCATCAGTGCCATGAGAATATATATTTTTAGGCAATATTCTCAGTTGGGCTAAGCCAACCATTTATGGTTGGCGCACGCCCTACATGGCAGGTCTGCGGGCCAGAGCGTAGGGCCTGGCGAAACCGATTAGAAACATCGGTGAAGAAGGATAGGATTTCACATTAGCCATCACTATAGCAAACTTTAAATAAGAACACGAAATTTTTTAAGAAAAAATTAAAAGAATAAGTATTTGAATAGATGAGGTGTAGAATTGATGTCAGAAATCACCAGTATTTTGGGCAGGGAAGTGCTTGATTCCAGAGGAAATCCTACAGTTGAGGTTGAGCTTTCATCAGATGATTTGAAGGCAAGAGCAATAGTTCCTTCTGGAGCATCTACAGGCATTTACGAAGCCCTGGAACTCCGTGATGGAGGGGAAAGATATGCAGGAAAAGGTGTGAAAAAAGCAGTAGAGAACGTAGCTGCTATCGCACAGAAAATTAAAGGCATGGATCTTCAGGATCAAAAATCCATCGATGAAGCGATGCTTGAGTTGGACGGAACAGTAAATAAAAGCAAGCTCGGAGCAAACGCGATCTTAGGGGTTTCCATGGCTTCTGCCAGGCTTTCAGCTCTAAAGAATGCGGTTCCCTTATACAAAAGATTATCTGAGATTTCGAATGCATCCCAGCCGAAGTTGCCTGTTCCTTTTGCTAATATAATCAACGGCGGCAGGCATGCAGGAAACAAGCTTGCGATGCAGGAGTTCATGATTGCTCCGATATTTGCAGAAAGTTTCTCACAGGCCACTCGTGCAGTCACAGAGACATACCACATACTAAAAGGGATAATCAAGGAAAAGTATGGTAAGAATGCGATAAACGTAGGTGATGAAGGAGGTTTTGCTCCGGACATCGATAATGCCTATCAGGCTTTGGATCTTATCATGGAAGCGATCAATAAATCTGGATATTCAGATATCTTAAGGATAGCCATGGACCCTGCAGCATCAGAGTTCTATGACAAGGAAAGCGGATCATACATGATTGAGAAGAGACTCTCCAAGGATGAGATGGTCGATTATTATCTTGATCTGATGGAGAAATATCCTATTTGTTCGATAGAGGATCCGTTTGATCAGGATGATTTTTATTCCTATGAGATGCTGACAAGGAGGTCTAAAATCCAGATTGTCGGAGACGACCTGCTGGTGACGAACGTCGAACGCATAAAGATGGCAGCAGAAAAAAAGCTCTGTACAGCCTTGCTTTTGAAAGTCAATCAGATAGGAAGCTTGACAGAATCCATAGCTGCAGCAAAACTAGCTTTTGAGAACAACTGGAAAGTGATGGTCAGCCATAGGAGCGGAGAGACAGAGGATTCATTTATCGCTGATCTGGCTACAGGTCTTGGATGCGGCCAGATAAAGCTAGGCGCGCCCTGCAGGTCTGATAGGACAGCCAAGTACAATCAACTCCTGAGAATTGAATTGGAATCAGGTCTTCCGTATGCCAAATGGTAATTTTTTTAAATTTTTTTCAATTTCTCCATATCTAGGTGATGTTAATGGATGACAAGTCATATGAAACAGAATTTTTTAACCTCGTCATGGGCCTTCAGAGCTCAGCCTGGATGCTTCTGGGCAAGGTCATGAACCCAATGACAGGCAAGATAGAGAAGAACCTCGATGCAGCAAAATCCACGATTGAGACGCTTAGGATGCTGCAGGAGAAGACCAAGGGCAATCTGACCGAAGGAGAGGATGCGCTTTTGAAGAACACGATTCAGCAGCTGGAGATTAATTTTGTAGAATCGACACAGGAAAAGCCCAAGGAAGAAAAGACAGAGCAGGAAAAAAAAGATGATCCAAGCAAAGAAAAGGAGCCAGGATCTAAGGATAATGTTTCGGATGCTCTAAAAGACACAAAAGATTCTGAAAAATCAGATGAGAAGCCAAATAAGGATGTTAAGGAAAAGAAAAAGGATCATTCAAAAGACAGATCATCTGAAAATAAGTAGTCAGGAAAAAGCTTTCATGCAGGTATAATATTGCCTGCAATCATACCTTCACCATGCGGTCCTCTTGTCCGGTCTTCTTGAAATAATCATTGATAGCTGCCCGAAGCGCCTGGTCGCCCAGAACTGAACAGTGGACCTTGATTGCAGGAAGTCCGTTCAGTCGTTCGATTATGTCTTTTGGCCGAATCTTCAGCGCTTCATTGACATCCATGCCTCCTTTTTCAAGAAGCATATCAGACAGGGCAGATGTAGAGGCGATAGCAGAAGCGCAGCCGAAAGTACGCCAGAGCACTCCCTTTATCTTATCATCCTCTATCTTCAGCCACATCTTCATCACATCTCCGCACGCAGGGCTTCCAACTTCTCCTTCGCCATTAGGGTCAAGTTCATCTATCTGGCTGTCTTCCTTTGCGATATTATGTGGGTTTAGGAAATGCTCTTTTACCTCTTCAGAATAGAACCATTTCTTTTTTTTGTCCTTTGATTCAAGATCGCTCATTATCATCACCTTTTTCATTCATATATTCATCCATTTTTTTATGAAGCGGAGACATATTCCGCAATTTTTTTACGATCTGGGGCATTTTTTCGATTATGTAATCGATGTCTTTTTCTGTTGTATCCTTTCCTAGGCTGAATCTGATCGATGAATGCGACACTCCCGCAGGGATGCCCATTGCAAGCAGCACATGTGAGGGATCAAGTGATTTTGATGAGCACGCTGATCCGGTAGATGCATATATCCCTTCCTCGTTCATGAGCAGCAGGAGTGATTCTCCTTCAACATTTATAAATGATATGTTTGCATTGTTTGGAAGTCTTCTTGTCGGATGTCCGTTCAGCCTTGAATCAGGTACCTTCAGGAGCCCTTCGATAAGCTTGTCCCGCAGCCCTTTGATTCGCTTTGTCTCAGAATCTTTCTCTTCAGTGACAAGCTCAAGGGCTTTTGCGAACCCCATGATAAGCGGGACATTCTCTGTGCCCGAACGCAAGTTCATCTCATGTCCGCCGCCGTATACAAGTGGCTCAAGCTTCAGTTCCTTTCGTTTATACAGCACTCCTATCCCTTTTGGTCCGTATATCTTGGAGCCGTTTATTGTCATGAGATCGACTCCGAGTTCAGATACATCCATGGGAAGGTAGCTTGTCGCCTGGCATGCGTCTGTATGGAATATTATCCCATGCACTTTGGCGATCCTTGCAAGAGCCGGGATATCCTGGACCATCCCTGCTTCATTGTTTGCATATATGATCGATATGAAGAAGGTATCCTCACGTATCGCTTTCTTCAGTTCTTCCAAATCGATGATCCCATCAGGATCTACATCAAGATACGTCGCTTCAAAACCTTCTTTTTCCAGCTGCTTGAATGGATTTTCCACGGCGTGATGCTCGATTTTGGTCGTGATTATGTGCTTTCCCAGGTGCTTGTTCTTCCGCACATATCCAAGTATTGCAAGATTGTCGGATTCTGTTCCGGTTCCTGTAAATATTATCTCGCATGGTCTGCAGTGCAGGATATCTGCGATCCTTCTGCGTGCATCTTCCACTGCTTCATGAGCGTCTATTCCCATCTCATGCATGCTTCCTGGATTACCATAAACCTCTGAGAAATATGGTTGCATCGTTTCTACCACACGCGAGTCTGTTTTTGTTGTTGCAGCATTATCAGCGTAGATTCGTCTCATCCTTTCTCACCCAGCATTCTCCTGTGCAGTACATCTGCACGTGCTTCTTGGCGATGTCGATCAGCGGCTTGATTGTCTCTTTATTCAGTGAATATATCCTTTTCTTTCCGTCTTTTCGCATGTTTACGAAATGGCATCTTTGGAGTATGTTTAAGTTATGGCTGACCTTTGACTGTTCTTCTTCAATCTCTTTGCATATCTGCCCGACGCTTCGGCCATGCTTACTAAGGCAATCGATTATTTTCAGTCGAGTCGGATTGGAAAAAACATTGAAGAACACATTATATGATAAACATTTCATATGATGGTAAAATCATATGTCATATTTAAATTTTTTGGATTTGAGATATAATGTTATCAGTTCCGGATAGCGATAAATATAAGATATGCAGCATACAGCCCAAGAAACACATATCCCTGCCATTTTTCGAGATGTCTTTTTCTTCGGATGAATATGAAAGCAAAAAGCATGATCGTGATCCCTGCAAGGAACAAGATGTCTGTATTTATGAATTCAGGGATGCTGATCGGTGCGATCAATGAGGATATCCCTAGTATCCAGAAGATATTGAATATGTTTGAACCGATGCTGTTTCCGACAGCCAGGTCTACGTCATTTTTCATGGCAGCGGTGACGCCGGTGACAAGCTCAGGAAGCGATGTTCCGATAGCGATTATTGTTGCAGAGATCATGAATTCAGATAGTCCGGCCTTTTGTGCGATGAAGATGGCTCCATTTATGGTCCATTGTCCTCCGAAATAAAGCCCCAGGACTCCGCCAGCGATCATAAGAAATATCATATAGCTTTTATGCGGTATTATTTCTATTTTTTTGTCTTCCAGCTGCATCTTGTTTCGCTTGGCCATCTCATATGTATAATAGATGAATATGGAGAAGAAGCACAGCAGTATTATTCCTCCTACCCGGGTCAGTGAGCTTATCTTTATATGGTCTATCAGGAAATAATTTGACATGACAAAAAGGACGATTGTCGCAAGGAACGAGAAAGGTATCTCCTTCCAGACAGTTGAATGGCGAACCTTCAGGGGGCATAATATCGCAGTTACGCCAAGTACAAGCAGGATATTTGCGACATTGCTGCCGATTATATTACCGAATGCCACATTTGTGTTTCCTTTCACAGCCGCTATGACATTGACGACGAGCTCGGGCATCGATGTTCCGAATGCAACGATCGTAAGACCGATCATGAGGGTCGGAACTCCCAGTTTTTTTGCCAGTACTGATGATCCATCAACAAGAAGATCAGCTCCCTTGACTAGGACAAATATGCCGATGAAAAGCAGGATGATTTCAATCATGGGTTAACAATTTTATCATGGGTTTTTAAACCTTTTGATTATTAGGTGCTGTCCCGAAAGTCATAGATTAGTAAATGAATTTTTTTCTAATTTATTTTTTAATTATATAAAAGCGTAGGACCAGACGGAGTTTTCACGAAGTGAAAACGCAATATAGATCACGAAGCCTAATAATAAATAGTACGCTTGAACTCGCAGAGTTCAACGTACGTCGGTGCTCTGCGACGCAAACTGTGAGCTTTGCTCACCGGTTTGGGAATTCATTCCCAAAACCGCAGGTAGGATAGGGTTTCATAATAGCCGATTATTATATGCTCTGAAGAATGGACCAGATGCAGATTTGTTCGTGACAGAATACTCTGCTGTATTCTCTCCTGTCTTCCTGAACATGTATACAGCAGCTTTCGCAAATCCCTTTGCAGGATTGGACATGAATATCTCTACCTGATCATCATATTCTCCTGGCTTCCAGATAACAGCTTCTTTTGGACGATCACGGCTTTTGCGTTTGATTATTGCGATATGAAGTAGTCCGGATACTGAAATCTGGTCGAGCAGCTGTTCCAGTTCATCAGTGCTTGTGATTCCTACAGTCGTGGTCATTCGGTCATATGGTGCATATTCCGATAGTCCCAGATCATCTGAATATGGTCTGATAACCTTGATTTGATTATGATTGCCATGCTTTGCGATATTCTGTTTGGCAAGACAAGCAATCCCTGGTCTGATCTCTGTTGTATATACCTCAGCATCTGGTCCTGCAGCTGCAGCCAGGATAAGGGCGTTGTATCCTGACCCTGCTCCGATCTCAAGTATCTTCTGCTTGTCTTGAAGATCAAGATAGCTGGCCTGCATCAGAACCATGTGAGGGCTCGGTATGGTCTGACCATCAGAAAAGACAGGCGCCATAAGTCCGTATGGAGTGACCATGCGGTCTTTAATATGCTCCGGCTGCATATCCCAGTCAAAGAACAAGGTCCTGTCAATGGAACAAATCGCATCCAGCGCCCTTCTGTTCACATGCTCGTTGTCAGCTGTGGCTTCTTGTAAAAGCTTTGAAAGATGTTCTTGGCTGGCAATCGGATTAAGCAAGGCTCCGTCATGAGTGTCCTTTGCAGCAAGCTTTTTTAGTCTGTCATACTTAGGTCTGATTGCAAATTCATCAGTTTCATAATAAACATAGTTCATTAATTACTAAAGAATGACAACTTATTTTAAAAGCTTACTATTTTTCAGCCTTTTTTCGACTGATTCTATCTCATACAAAAGATCTGAAGCAATAAAAGAATACCATTTCCGTGTCTGCAGAAGCCTGTCGCCGCATCTGCCTGCAATAAATGCAGCATTTATCGCACTCTGCACTGATGATTGGCCTTGTGCCAGAAAACCTCCGCAAAGCCCTGCTAGTATGTCTCCTGTGCCGCCCACTGTCATGCCAGGATTGCCGGTCATATTAATAGATTCAGAGTCTTTAGTGATTATCCTGTCGATTTTGCCCTTAAGGAGCACAACATTATCACCAAGATTGCCTGAAAGACTCATTTCATCAATGCCCGAATTCTTGAGCAGGATCTGAAATTCGCCTTTATGGGGAGTAAAAAGCGCATTTCTTATGCCCTTCAATGAGACAGCCTTGATAGCATCAGCATCTATTACCTTTGGCAGATCGAGTACTGAAGAGAGTTTCACAAACAGCTTTTTAGTATCACCCGAAAGACCGGCTCCATTTCCCATGACAACGCATTCAGCATTCCTGCAATGCTCAATGATGGTTTCTTCATGCTCCATACCCAGTCTTGATCCTTTTAACTTTATTGTTATGATATCAGGATATAGGCAGTTTATAGCCCATGCGACCTTTTCCGGAGCAAGGACAAAGACAAGATCTGCCCCTGAACGAAGAGCTGCGATGGCACTGAGCGCGCACGCGCTGGCATATTTTTCAGAACCCCCGACGCAAACAACAGTGCCGTTGTCTCCTTTCCTGCTTTCCCTGTTCCTTTTTGGCAGGATTATATCCTTTTCAGTGATTTTCCTTGCCATGTTCTAAAATCACCTCATGATCTTGCTGACGTGGTTGGATTTCTTGATGTTAATCACGTTTTCGACCATGGACTCGATCTTTGTCTCATGCGAAACAATTATTATCTGTGCGATTGACAGCTCATCCAGTACATCCTTTATACGGTCAAGCTGCTCATATGAAAAACCATCAGTCGGCTCATCCAGGATTATTATGTCCTTGGTATTGATAGAGCTCATGTAGTCGTTAATCACCTTGTTCAGGGAAAGCCTGTATGCAAGTGCAAGAGCAGTCTTCTCTCCTCCTGATAGATTCAGATAGTCAGTCTGGTAACCGTTCTGCGTAATAACAGGGGTGAATTCAGAGTCCAGGCGCACCGACAGCTCCTCATCCTCGACTAATAGGTTGAACCAGTCCTGGAAAAGCTGGTTGAATTCTGCATAAATCCCTGCCATGATGTGTTTTTCAATGGATGATACAAGTTCCACGAACATTGAATCAAGAAATTCTATGAATCGCGTGATATTTTGTGCCTTTTTTTTCTTATTTTCCTTGACCTTTATGGTTTTGCTTGTCTCTTTTAGTTCCTTGTCCATCAGGTTTATTTTCTCAAACAGCTGTGTATGCTTCGATTTGAGCTCGTCAAATCGCGTTCTTTGTCTCTCGTGTTCTTTTTTCTTATCAGCAAGTTCCTGCTCAATCTCTGAGTAAGCCGAAAGGTCAGTTTTCATCTTGGAAAGTTCTTTCTCCTTGGTTTTCAGATTCTCTTCTGTTTCTTTTCTGCGTTTGTCCAGAACCTCTTTGGTCTTCTCTGAATCCCTGATCTGGTTTTGGATTATCTTGACCTTTTCAGAATTGTTCTTGTAATCCTGGTTCTCCTGCTTAACATTATCAAGTTTTTTGCATATCTTCTCAAGCTTCTCGATTGTCGATGATATACCGTTTAGTTTCATTTTGAGTCTTTTTTGGTTTTCTTCATGTGAATTTAGCTCTGTCTGAGCTTTTTTGTTCTGCTCAAGCAGGTCCTGGATTTTATTCCTGCGTATCTGCATTTCTGTAATTTTTTCAAGCCTTGATCTGTTCTCATCTAAAAGAGCCTGGCTGGACTTTATTTTTCTTGCAATCTCATCTGCAATTTTTTTCATCTTTGTTATTGTTTCGTTTTCTCTCAAGATTACCTTTTCTTTATAGTCAGATGATACGTCCTGAAGACATGTTGGGCATTCATTGAGTTCCTTTAGTTTGGTCATTATTTTTTCTGAGCTGTTGCTCTGAAGTTCGCACTCTGAGAGCCTTTTTCTCATCCTGACCTGCATCTCTTCCAGTTCTTTGATCTTTTCATTGACTGTCTTTTTCTCAGAAATATTCTTGTCGATCTCCTTTCTTTCTTTTTCAATCGACAAAAGGTCCATGTTCTCAGATTCCGCTCTGATCTCTGAGATCCTCTGCTTTGTCTGCCTGATCTGTTCAAGGATCTTGGATTCCTCTATCTGTTGATTATTCAGTTCCTGTTTTTTTCTCTCGATTAGTTTTTCAAGCTTTTGCAGGTCATATTCTTTTTCTGGTTTTCTGACTGTCAGCTTTTTCAGTTCATTCTGCAGTTCATTTATGCGCTTATCTGCTGCTTTTCTGTCATCTTCGATAGAATCAGCAGTCTGTTCTAGATTCTTCATGATTGATTCATAGCTCTTGATCTTCTCTTTTAGTTCAAAAGTTTGTCTTGCACGTTCTTCATTGAATTTAATCTCTTTTTCAAGGAGTTCCAGCTTCTCTTTTTCAATTTTCATATCCTTTTCAATATGTGACAATTCCTTGTTCGACCCCAAAAATTCCTCCATCTGGCCGGTTACTCGTTCCTTTATCTGCTGAAGATCAGAAAATTCTCCTTCAAGCCCTCTGCGCCGGAGTTTAAGATCAGTCGACAGGATCCTTCTGTTGTCCTTTATTCGCTTATATTTATCTATACCAAAAACCCTTCGAAGAGTGTTGAGCCTCTCTTCGCGCTCGCACATGAGGATATCTTTGATTGCTTCCTGAGGAGTATATACTGTGAATCTGTAGATATAGTCTTTGCTGGCTCTGACAAGGTTCTTTGGATATCCAAGAAGTGAATGCACCTTTGATTTGAGCTCAAGCGCAGTACCCTCAAGCTTTTCACCGTCTATTATGATATATCCGGATTGTTGCTGGATAGATGATTTTCCGCGTTTCAGGCTTCTTTTTATCGTGATTTCTTTCTTTTTCAGCCGAAAGCAGATCTCGACAGAACCTGCTTTTGTGCCGTTTCTGAGAAGTGCATTCCCAGAGAGTTCTTCCCGCTTTGTTCCGAACAGAGCAAATTCTATGGCAAGTAGGATAGTGGTCTTCCCGCAGCCGATATCTCCGCCAAGCATTGTCGACCCTCTTGAGAAATCTATCTTTTCTTCTGTATAGCTGCGTATATTCGAAAGCCTCACCCATTTCAGAATCATGATAATCTGTATTTCTTAATGCTTTAAATAGGTTGCGCGGTTCTGGGCTTTGTGTAAAAATTAGGTCTGTGCCGTGAGAATATATATCTTTAGGCAATATCCTCAGTGGGACTAAGCGAACGAATGTCAGTATATAACGTGAAGCCAATTCACACTAGTGCTCTTGAGAAGCTGTAGGTGCGTACCTCGTTGCTCTGTGACGCAAACTGTGAGCTTTGCTCACAGGTTTGGGAATTCAATCCCAAAACCGCAGGTAGTACTTTTTACACAAAGCCGCGGTTCTGCTTGGAAGATATCTATTTGCGATTACTTATCGGCGAATGCCAGAGCACCAGCACCTATAGCAGGCGCAAGATTGCTTAGTTTGCTTTTGACAACCCTGGTTTTTGAGAAAAATGAGTTCTTCCGGACCAGTTTGTTCAATCTCTTATAGTCGAATTTATCTGCAAGACCCCCGCCTATGATGATCAATTCAGGGTCCAGAAGATTGGCAACAACTGAAAGACCATTTGAAAGATATTGATAGGACTTTTGCACAGTCTCAATAGCGATTGAATCTCCTTCTGAAGCAAGCTCGAATATGTTGTAGGAATCAAGTTTGAGCACAGCTTTTTTCTCACGTTCAAGAATCTCCAGGTAAGTCTTCTCTATTCCTCTCCCAGATGCATACTGTTCGAACTCACCGTATATCGAGCCATATCCCCTGCGTCCGTCAGGCTCTATCATGATATGTCCGATCTCACCTGCAGAATAGTTTGTGCCATGGACTATTTTCTTATCGATTATTATCCCTGAGCCGATACCAGTTCCAAGTGTAATACCCACGACATCCAGTCTACCCTTGCCTGCACCGAATACATGTTCAGCAATCGCAAAGCAATTAGCATCATTCTCTATATGCACAGGTTTTTTGATAAAATCCTTCACTGTCTGTACAATGTTTACGTTCCTTAAGGATTTTATGTTAGCAGTGTTCAGGATCTCACCTTTCTCTATATCTACGACAGAAGGAAATCCTATTCCCACCCCTACGACGTTTCTGGAGATCAAAAGCTTTATTAGCCCGACAATATCTGCGATTATGCTCTCTTTTTTCCCCTGGGCTTTTGTTGCGATCTTGACCTGCTTCACCACTCTTCCGGTCCTGGAGATAACCACTCCTTGTATCTTAGTTCCGCCGACATCGATCCCTATTGCAGTATCCATTCTCGATCAGTCCTTATATTCCTGTGTCAGCCTGAAGCTGATATCTTTGCTTGTCTCGACTTGTGGCTGATCAAACGGATTTACATCCCGTAGCCACGAGGAATATACAGCGATATAATGCCAAAGTCCGATCAACTGACCGATATTGTAAGCATCTATCCTATCAAGCACGATTTCAGCTGTCGGAATATTATTGTTCAGTGCATCCTGAAAAGTGCCAGAGAACTCGAATTCAAGTGCTTTTTCATATGGCACATTGGAAACATCTCCAAGCTTTCCTGACTTGAGTTCAAGTCCCTTCAATTCGTCTGGAACATCTATCCTGTTCTCTTTATCATCCTGGTTACCGGCACGGATGAAAAGTCCCAAAACATTCTTTTTTCCGCCGAAGAATCTCTGGTTAGTATGGTGCTGTGATTCTGGAGCCTCAGCACAATAGATTGTCTGTCCCTGGTTGTTCTTGCAGACGCTTTCATGAAGAAGCTGCACGATCAGGTTTGAAAATCCCGCAAGCCTGTTTGAATAGAGCGGGCAGAAGATCTCCTGATAGCCTTTTTGCTCCAAAAGAAACATCTTTGCAGCAAGAGACAAGGCAGGATTCTGCTCGATAGGAACAGCAGGTCCGCATCGTGAATACATCTCTCTTGCGCCTTTATCGATTGACTCGCAGTCTATGTCATAGAACAGCGCAGGGATAAAGGCGCATGCAGTCAGCCCTGAATACCTGCCGCCTACAGGTGGGTGCTCAAAGAAATCCAGTTTCTTTGCCTGGCATAGCTCGAACAAGGCTCCTTTGCCGTTTGTCGTGACAGGCACGACTTTGTAATCAAGAAAATCAAAAAGCACTTCAAGAACAGCGAGCGTATTGCCTGATTTTGATATAGGCATGACAATTGTCTCTTCTTTTGGAAAAGCTGATTTAAGGTCATTGATAAGGTCTGGCTCCTGGCTTGTGACGATTGCGATATCCTGCTGTTTTTTCAGGGGAAGCAGTGCCTTGTAATATGCAAGAAAGCTGGTGTTCGAGCCGCCGTTTCCGATCACGATTAGTTTTTTTCTATCTTGATAGTCCTTCAGTTTCGATGCAAGTTCAACAATATTCTCATGATGCTCCTCAAATACTGGAAGCTCTTTTGCCTTTATCTCTTCAAGTATTGCAGATATCTCAGAAAGATCATCGATATTCAATGCATCTGTATTCACTTCAACTCCCATTCTATCACCTTTTTTTAAGATTATTGTTGCTGTTCTTCTACATTTATATAAATGTTTTGCAGGATATGTCTAATATGATTGCATGTTAAACCTCGAGCTTTATATCCCAGAATTGGAATACAAAATACGAGGTGATTTAAATGCAATCTTAATAGCCCAAAAAAACATAAAATATAAAAATAGAAGAATAAAAAATAGCCATTATACATAAAAAAGGTGAGATTGACATGAAGTTGATACTAATAGCGATGATTACTGCTGTATTGGTCCTGAGTTCTTGTTCTGCTCCAGAGACTGATCCTGATGCGACACCTACGCCGACAGCAGATGAATCACCGGATGTGACACCGACAGCTGCAGATTCGCCAGCACCAGATTCAGAAACTGCTGATGTAGACACTGAGATGAACGAGATTGACGATATGATAACTGATCTCGACGACTCTGAGCTGGATTCGCTCGAGGACGATCTAAAAGAGCTTGAAGACTGGTAATCATTTTCTTAATTTTAGATTTTTATAGAACATATTTAAGAATCATGTACATTCTAGCTGTCATAATTTATACTATGAACACATATTATCCAATTGCAAGAAACAGATAAAAAAAGAAAAACACTAATTCCCTCTGCCCTTGTTAGCATTCAGGCTCGGTCTCATCTTCTCAGCACCCTTGCCTTTGTGCCTGAGGCCGCGTGATTTTCTGGCTGCACTGGTCAGCCCGCGAAAAGCCCTGTTGGTATGTTTTTTTGAGCATATCCATTTAATGTTTTTGTCTTTTTGTATCGCAGGACAGGACTTGTCCACAAGAATTATCTCAAACCATTTGTTTCTTCCGTCTTCAGCCAGAAGATAGCTGTTGAGAACCTCGCAGTTCTTGAATTTCTTAGCTGCTCTCATCTCAGCAATCTGCTTATATGAGATCTTCATGTTTTTCCTGACACCAGAATGCCTGGGCCTTCTTCCTCCAGCGAAATCCGGTCTTGTATGACCTCCCCTGGAAACCTTTTGGCGTACGACAATAAAGCCTTCCTTGGCTTTGTATCCCAGAGCTCTTGCCCGATCAAGTCTTGTCGGCCGCTCAAGCCGAAGTGTCACAGGCTCCCGCCTCAGTTTCATCAGTCTTTTCTTATACATTGAATCCTTTTTCTTGGATTCCTTTTGCATTATATCTTTCAGATATTTGTAAAAACCCATATTTTATCACCTTTTAAGATTCAGGATGCCCAAAAACAGGTGTTTTCAGTACGATTCCCACATTTCTTAATCAATATCAATCTGAATTTGCTGTCCATTTATAAATATTGCTGTTGTTTAGCAGTATATGCAAAGCAGATCTCCCGATGCCAGGCATAGTTTGCGAAGCAAGCGCAATATACAATGCGAAGCCAATTCATTAATAGTACGTTTGAGACCAAATGTCTCAACGTACATCGGTGCTCTGCGACGCAAACTGTGAGCTTTGCTCACCGGTTTGGAAATTCATTCCCTAAACCGCAGGTAGTATAGGATTTCATAATAGCCCGTCAGACCAATAACTTTATATAAATGAGAAGATTTTGCAGCAATCACGATGGCAGGAGCAGAGGATATGCTAAATAAGGCAAAGTCAGCAGGAAAAGGCTTCTTCGGAAAGATTATGGACCGTATAAAAGGTGATGAGGAGTCAGGCATCCGGCACGATATAACCGAGGCAGCATTCCATATACAAAATGCGATAAAGATAACAGGAGAGTTCAAGGTCCTGGAAGATATAGACAAGATATTGATATACGGTATATCCACAAACGCCTTGGCAGGAGATCTTTTGAAAAGCTATCTTTCAGATTCTGATTATGAGATCTTTGTCCTCCGAACATCAGTCCTGCCTGAATTTGCAGATGAGAAGACTCTTTGCTTCTTCGTATCATATTCCGGAGAGGACATAGAACCCATTGAGGCCTTTCGCAAGGCCAATAAGAAAAAATGCAGGATAATGGGCCTGACATCCGGTGGAAGGCTTGAAAAGGTCCTAAATACCGCAGAAAAAGAGCATATACCTCTTCCAAAAGAATTAAATGAGACCTATATGCTGCCATATCTCTTTTTCCCGATGCTGCAGGTCCTGGAAAACTCAAGAAAGATAGATCCCCAGAAAAAGCAGGTTGAAGAGACCATCACTGCACTGAGAAAACCGATTTATGAAGAAAAAGCAGAAGAGCTGGCAGAATCCTTAAAGGACAAGATTCCTATTATATACTCATCACCTAAGCTTGCGAGCGTCGCTTCACGATGGAAGCATATGTTTAATATAATCTCCAGGGTCCATGCCTTTCAGAACACATTCTCTGAGGCAGCCTATAACGATATCAATGGTTTCACTACTCATCTTGCAGACTTTCACGTTGTATTTCTTGTTGATGATACTGATGATAAATACATAATAAAGGAAATGAGAGCAGTAAAGGAGATCCTCAAATCCAGAAATATCAGCGTAACAGAGATTTTGATAAAAGGCAGTAACGAGATGACCAAATTTTTTTCAGCAATCCACATCGGTGACTGGACTGCTTTTGAGCTTTCAAAGACCTATATGCTCGGTAGCGGTGAAAAAGATGTCATAACCACATTCCGCAAAAGGATGTCTGAAAGCCGTTGATTTCTTCAAAACAAAAGTTATTTATACCATTAGTTCCAGAATTCTTGTCAAGATGAAATTCCATATAACAAAGAAACCACAAAAACCAATAATAATCAATGGTTTTCCTGGGTTCGGTCTCGTTGGAACCATAGCGACTGAATATCTGGTCCAGCATCTTAATTGCGAATTCATAGGAAAATATTGGTCAGAGAAGTTGCCGGCGACAATTGCAGTGCATGACGAAAAGGTTGTGCATCCTTTGGGTATATTCTACAATGAAGAATATAACATCATAATCATCCATGCGATTACAAGTTCAGCAGGAATAGAGTGGGATATCTCAGACCTGATAATAGAGATGGGCGATGAGCTCAACGCTCATGAGATCATAAACCTCGAAGGTGTTGGTACTACTACAATGAAGGATGATGGCCCAGGTACCTATTTTTATGCTTCTTTGCAAGAAAAGCAAAACAAGCTTCAGGAAATCGGAGTCAACGTTCTCAAGGAGGGCATAATTGTAGGTGTGACATCAGCGCTCATACTCAAGTCTGATCTTCCTATAACTACATTATTTGTCGAGACTCATTCAGAGCTTCCTGACAGCCTTGCAGCTTCCAAGCTGATTGAGGTTCTTGATAAATACTTAGACCTCAAGGTCGATCCAGGTCCGCTCAAGGAATCTGCAAGAAAATTCGAGGAAAAGATAAACAAGCTCCTTGAGAAGGGAAAAGCAGTAGAGTCCAATGTCGAGAAAAAATCCATGAGTTACGTAGGCTAGTAATATGGCAGGAAAATATCACGCACCGTTCAATACTTTTATGGTATTTGTGTTATTTGTCTTGATATATGTCTCTGTTGTTCTTGTATCTGCTGCACGCCATGATAATCTTGTCAGGAGTAGCCAGACAGAAAATTTCCAGTTCCAGAAACTTATGTATGCACCAGAGGGTTCTGGCATAAAGATACCAGATGAGACATCACAAAAAAAATTCAATGCTATAGATATCATGTCTGTGATATCTATTCTTGCGGTATTTGTCGTGATCATCGGCCTTGCCCGCTATTCCCAGCCTGAGCCGAAGGTGAAAGTGATCAGGCGCAGGAAGAAGCACAAGGTCTGATTTTTCTCTCACTTTTTGTTTATTCTCATTGAATTTATTCACTTTCTTTGTTTTTTTTATCGATCAGCTAGCAAATATAATTGATATGCTATGATTTTTCGAAATAATACATTAACATTGTACCGTTGCCTGCATCTGACAAGTGAATTTTTAAGGAATTATTATTCAATTCCTTTATATTATAGGCTAACTCTCACTTTTTGACCGAAATACAGAATTATAAAATTTTTTGATTTAATTATCTCATCAAAATTAAGTCGGAATTATATTTAACAAAGTTATGAATTAATTCAATATTTAATTATGTGTTTATTTTGACTAAAATAATATGACTAATATCGATATTATCTAAAGATTATGTAAGGCATATAATCAAACTATTGTCGCGAATATACCAAAAATAGATTACTAAAAAGATTCAATCATCTATTAAATTCTAATAGCTGCATTTTTCCCAATTTCATGCATAAATATATATATAAGATTGATTTAAGGAATACTATGCAGGAATTCACTATCTCATCAAGCAGCCACAATGAATTGGTCGACATCACCGAGCAGGTCAAGGATATCGTCGAGAGATCAGGCACGAAGACAGGGATCTGCCAGATATATGTCGCGCACGCGACAGCAGGTATCATGATCAACGAGAACGCAGACCCCAACATCACTCTTGACATAATAAACTCACTAAAACATAACATTCCTGAAGGCAGATGGCGCCATGACCAGATAGACAACAATGCAGCAGCGCACATAAAGGCAGGCATAATAGGCCCTTCAGAGACCATCCCTATAATGGGATCAAAGCTTGTTCTTGGCACCTGGCAGAACATATTTGTCGCTGATTTCGACGGCCCTAAAAAGCGTCGTGTCTTGGTAAATATAATAGGGGCTTAAGAGATTTTCCTGGCTTATTTCTATGCATCAAAACCGACTAAAACGCTTATAAATAGACAGTTTTTCTATCTCTATAAAAGAATAGTCACTACAGAGAAGTAAAAAATGGAACTATCAAATAAGCAAATAGCAGCATATCTGGTGGCAATAAGAGTAGCAGAAAAGCTTGTGGAGGAAAGGCCTGAGATTTCTGATCTGAGAAGACAGGGTCTTTCATTAAGAGAGATAGCCCAAGAGCTGGATATTGCTGATGATTACAGCATTTATCCAGGTTTAGCTCCTGTATCTATAAGATATGCATTGATTGGAACAAAGGAATTCAAAGGCCAGATGTCAAGACAAGAGTATGCTAAAATTTTGCAGCAAATCCATTCAGATAACGGCTCAAATGCAATTAAAGGCGGCATAAGCACGTACAGCAATGGTACTGGAATATATGCCATGACAGAAGAAGAAAGGAAAAAGGCAAGAAGAAAAGGCGGACAGAAGAGCTCAGGAGGTCAGGTATCGAAAACTAGAGGAGTAGGTATCCATGCAATGACCATAAGACAGCGTTCAGATGCAGGGATTGAAGGAATAATAGCTCAGGGACACATCCCTTGGATAGATGAAGAAAAAGAGCATGCATATGCTCTGGCGATCAATCCGCTTTACAAAAAGAATGGAAATCCTTCATGGACAAGAATCACGACTTTATTGAACTCAATATATGGTAATAACAGATCATGGAGAGCAGTGATGAACTGCACAAAAAGATATGCTGCTGCAAATGAATTGGATTTATAGAAGATGGAACTGTCAAATTATCAGATAATTGCGATAAGGCTAGCAAAAGAGATTGCCCTGGAACTTGTCGAAAAATATAGTGAGATCGCTGATTTATATAGAGATGGCAAGACTCAAGGAGATATTGCAGATGATCTGGATATTGCGACTGTCTATGGTGTTAAGCCAACCATAGCAGCTCAGGCAGTAGGCTATGCCATAAGAGGGGATAATAGCTCTGAGCCGCATATAAAAGGCCTGATAACTGATGAAAATGAATTAGAACGGCTGTGCAAAGCTCACCAGGCAAACGGTTTTTCTGGAAGAGAAGCCTCAGTATATAAAGAATGGGGAAAAGTTGGGGGGAATAGATCCTATACAAGAGGAGTAGGTATCTTTAAAGGGGATAAGGAAGAAAGAAAAAGAACAGCTAAGAAAGGTTCAAAAGCAGGTTCATCAAAAGGAGGAAAAAAAGGAGGAAGAACAACCTATGACAGGGGGGCAGGAATCTTTGCCTTGACTCTTCAGCAGCAGATTGACAGGACCCTGAAAAGTATCACATCAAGAGGCCTGACACCCTGGAGTCTAAGATATGTACCTGATGAACCTTATCCTGAAAATGCATATTGCACGCTTTCTGAAGAAGAATACTGTTATATGCTGGCGATGCACCCCAATAATAGGAGAGGGACAAGACCATCCTGGAAAAAAGTCAGCCATGCACTTAATCTAGCATATCATGACAGCGAAGCAGTCAGGACCCCAAGAGCAGTTGAAAAGAAGATGCTCAAGTACACCAGGATGCATGGTCTTCCGCTTGAATTGAATCCATGCAGGCATTGATTTTCGCAAAAAAACCCTACCCTATTTGCGCTTAAAACTTTTAGTTCTTTTTTGATTCGGAATAATCCCGAAAACACCCCTTACCCAGAAAACGCCTTATTCTGGCATTATCCCGACTATTCGGCACAATCCCGAATGAACAGCTATATTTGGGCATTATCCCGACAAGATAGTTTGAGGGGTGGTTTTTGTTTAACCTGGCTTATTGGATCAGGATCATATCAACTCCGCATGATTTTATGGGTTTTCTGAATCATTCTGGCATCTTTC
>CAYMIF010000024.1:0-30717 GCA_964390375.1 uncultured Methanosarcinales archaeon | reverse complement strand
AAAAATTTGGAAAAAAATTCATATACTAATCTATGACTTTCGGGACAGCGCCCAAGGAACGGCTATTATGAAATCCTATCCTACTTCACCGATGTTTCACATCGGTTCCGCCTGGCCACGAGAATATTTACTAATGTAAATATTCTCTCTCATGGCACAGACGGCTAGGATTTCATAATAGCCCCAAGGAACATAATCTTTATATACAAAACATGAATCTTTGGGATAGAAAAGGTGTTTATATGGCGATAAATATAGATGAGATGGCAGTTTTCTGCAAACAAAAGGGTTTTGTTTTTCCAAATTCTGAGATCTACGGCGGTCTTTCGGGGTTCTTTGATTATGGTCCCCTTGGAGTCGAGCTTAAGAACAATCTCAAACAGTTATGGTGGAAATATCATGTGCAGTCCAGAAGCGATATAGTCGGAATAGACGGAAGCATAATCACACATCCAAAAATATGGGCTGCTTCTGGGCATCTGGCAAACTTCGAGGACCTTATGCTGGAATGCAAGAGATGCAAGACGAAGGTCAGGGCAGATACACTCATAGAAGAGAAGCTTGATATCCCTGCAGACGGGATGAAGGCAGATGATATTAACAGGCTTGTGAAAGAGAAAAGCCTTGTGTGTGAGAAATGCAAAGGAGATTTTAGGGAAGTGGAGGAGTTTAACCTGATGTTCTCAACTAATGTCGGACCTAAGTCTGATAAAGAGAGCATAGCTTACCTTAGACCAGAGACTGCTCAGCTGATGTTTGCTGATTTCAAAGGCGTGCTCGACACTTCGAGGCTTAAGCTTCCATTCGGAATAGCACAGATAGGAAAATCCTTTAGGAATGAGATCAGCCCACGTAATTTCCTTTTCAGATGCAGAGAGTTCGAACAGATGGAAATCGAATACTTCATACATCCAAAAGATACTGATAACTGTCCTTTTCTGGATGAAGTGCTATCCTATCAGATTATGGTCTACTCCAATGACATGCAGGAAAAAGAAGTCAAGACAGAAGGCAAGCTGATGTCTATGAAAGAGGCACTTGACCAGAAGATAATAAAGACTCCATGGCATGCCTACTGGCTTGCGACTGAGCATAAGTGGTTTGTTGGCCTTGGCGCAAAAGCAGAGAATTTTAGGATACGACAGCATCTGACTTCAGAAAAGTCGCATTATGCCCTTGATACATGGGATCTCGAATATAAATTCCCATTTGGATGGAAAGAGCTCCAGGGTATCGCAAACAGGACAGACTTTGACCTGAAGGCCCATATGAAACATTCGAAAAAAGACCTGAGCGTTTATGATGAGCAATCAAAAGAGAAGGTTGTGCCGCATGTCGTGGCAGAACCAAGCCTTGGCGTGGACAGGTCCTTTCTTGTCTTCCTTTTCGATTCTTATGTAGATGACAGGAAAAGAGGCAACATTGTGCTGAAACTAGACCCAAAGATCGCACCAGTTAAGATCGGCGTGTTTCCGCTTCTGAATAAACTGGACGATGAAGCCAGGGAGATATATGATCTTTTACGGAATGATTTTGTGTGCATGTACGACCGGTCCGGAAGCATAGGCAAGCGCTATGCCAGGTCTGATGAGATTGGAATACCTTTCTGTGTCACATATGATTTTGACAGCAGAGAGGACCGAAGCGTCACTGTAAGAGACCGCGACTCAACAAAGCAGATCAGAGTGAATATCGATGAACTCAAAGCAACTCTTCGGAATCTTCTGGAAGGAAAAGATTTAAAAGAGTCCGGTAAAATCCTAAATTGAAATAGGTGATAATAGAGGTTTTAGAAAAATGGAAATAAAAGAACTAGTTGCAGGACAAGGAAAGATTGATATCGTTGTAGAGGTAATTGACAAGGGCGATGTCAAGGAATTCGAGAAGTTCGGAAGATCTGGCCGAGTCTGTGAAGCCAGAGCAAAAGACCCGACAGGCGATATCGCACTTACACTGTGGAACGACCAGATAGATCAGGTCAATGTCGGAGATAAGGTCAAGCTCACAAACGGCTATGTCTCAGAATATCAGGGCGAAAAGAAGCTTTCGACAGGAAAGTTCGGCCAGCTTGAGGTTGTCTCAGGAGGTTCTTCGGATGATGCCTCACCACAGGCTCAAGATACTGATGCGGCTGCAGATGCAGATGCGGAATCTGAGCCAAAAGGAGATGACGGCATGGACAACATGGATGTTGATGAAGAAAAGATATAGTCTTTTTCGTAAATAATTTAAATAGGCATTCAATCCTTTTTAACAGTTTTTGGGGACGTAGCTCAGCCTGGGAGAGCACTAGACTGAAGTTATCAGCCTATGATCTGATGAGGCCTTTTGGCCTATGAATAGCAGATATCTAGGTGTCCCGGATTCAAACAATCGGTTACGCTTGCCAGACAGGCAATGTGCGGCATACGCTTGCATTCAGCAAGGTTTTGACCCACGGTTTTATGTGGAATCGGTTTGAAAGTTCCGGCGTCCCCATTTTTCTTTTCTTTAATATTGATTAGAAAAAAGAATTCTCTTACTTTTGATCTTGAATCAGCTGAACTGATAGTGCTTCTTTAGATCTTTTATAATCTTCCAGGTGCATCTCATTCCCTTTGGAAAGATTACCCAGTCGCCTTTCTGGAAATGGAAAACCTGTTCATCCTCATTGATCACTTCTGCTTCACCTTCTATTATGTAACAGGTCTCGGATTCTGTGTATTCCCATGGAAATGTACTGGCTTCCTTTTCCCATACCGGCCAGTTCTGGGCAAGCTCTATCTCATCAGCTGTCGGCTTTTTGATCTCAGGTCTCATCTTATTTCATTCGATAAATACGGCTATTAAAATGTTTTGTTTTTAATAAAACAATCCTGAGTGCTCACTGGCCTCAAATCCTGCCTTCGCTGATAGATATATATGAAAATAGTTCATCAAATGTAATCAATTACAGCATTGTATTCCTAGGCAGAAATGCTCAGTCTAGTGGGCTATAATGCCAATATTTGTGTGCTTTATCCTAAATTAATGTAGTTTTTTCTTCACTGGTCAGATGTCTGTGAGATATATAAATACTTCTGGGTATACTTGATTCATCAGAGTTGGAGGTGATTGAACATGAGAATCGATCTTTCGCATCAGACAATCGAGAGGCTGCTGGAGCAGCAGATCATGAGTCTTACACAAAAAAGTGCTAATAGAGGTGAGAGAAAATGGCTGAAGGCAATTCGAGGACTGAGTTCATAAAAAAGTACCTGGAGAACGAAGGAATGGACATTCCAGAGGATTTCTACTCATTTGATGAGCTGGAGTCCTCTGTTGACGATGATCAGATAACCGGTGCAGAAGAAGGGTTCATGCTTGGATATATCGCCGGCTGAACCATCGCATAAAAAAAGGAGGTGATCAGAATCATATTAAACCCTTTCAGAAAGACCGAATACCTGGATTGGGACATATACAAGTCCTATATAGACTCTTTGGAGATGTTCAAATGGAAAAAGAAGGTCTATAGGAGAAACGCAGGGCTTGTATAATCTTTCTTTTTTTAGTTTGATGCAAAGGATCCCATCAGGTCCTGGTTGATTATCGATCCTGCGATGACATTGAACACTATTATGACGATAACCGCGATGACGACATATATCAATGTGCTTGTGACAACATTCTTTCCGATCAGGTAATGCTCATTAAGCTTGTCTGAGCCATTCTCTATCCCGTTGACAAGTATAGAGAGAATGGCCACAATCTGAACAACATACAGCCCTACGATGAGCTGGAAGTAATAGGTAGGAATTCCAAGACCGAAGATGTTGGTTATGCTCGCGTTTATTCCTAGATTTCCAGAGGCTTGGGGACCTGATCCTCCGGCCTGAGACAGGACAGGCCCTAATTTTCCCAGAATCGCAGTTATCATAGATGTGATACCTATCACAATACCTGCAATTGCAGGAGTGAGAAGGCTGATCTGGGATCTCATCGAAGATATAGTCTCTGCGAGAAGATCTTTTAGACGTTCATCTACCTTGTGCATCTCCTTTATGTATCTGGCTATGTTTATCAGAGAGTTGGCAGCGACCTTCGGACCTTTCTTGATTGATTGTATGAATACTTTCATAGAACTGTTTATTATGTTGGAAGGAAAATAGATCAAGGCTCCTACCTTTGGGTTGAATATAGCGTCCTTGACGCTCATTCCGAGACGGCTGATGTTTATATGGACATGCTGGAAAAAGCTTCCAGAAACTGTTCCCTCCATCACCCTCGCAACTTTGCCAAATGCTATCTCTGCAGGATTATTGTCACCTAGCCTGTTTCCGAGCTGAAAAAGTGCGGATGCGAACTCTTTTTCAAGAGCTTTTGTCTTTTCCCTGATCTTTATTATGTTTGTAGTCTTGAGGCGCCAATAGAGACCAAAGCTAAAAGCAGCTGCAAGCGGGAAGAAAAGGCTCAAGAGAGTTGATCCTATCCCGAATGGTCCGACAATACGAAACTTGTCCTCAGGGTCTTCCCTGTAGTCCAAAAGACAGTAATCATATCCGCATGCTGTGAGGTCCTTGACCTCTCCTCCGACCCCCCTGTCAAAACCTGGCGCTAAGAGATGCATGATAAGTGGCGATACTGCAATCAGGAAAAAAACAGCTCCTATGAGGATGCATGCAGTCATGGGTGAGATCTTTATCTTCGAATTTCCTATCTTTATTATTAAGTATTTGAACTTGTTCATCTCTGGGTTCTTCTCTGATATGTCAGATTCTCCATAGCCTGTCGGTCTTTGCGACAGAATCTTCTTTCCGAGAAGATATACCCCTACTGGAAGGATTATATTATAGAGCGTGCCCAGATAATACCATTTGACTCCGCCCATGAAGCTCACGACAAGCGGAAGGATGACGAGGCCTAATATCGGCAGGACAATCCCCAGCATGTGCAGCATGGTGATCGGACCCTTCAGACCATGCGAATAATGAAGCATCTTCTCAAAAGTGCCCTCCAGTATCACGTCAAGGGACTTGTCCAGCATAGCAAGCCTCCTGTCTTCACTTGATTCATAGAGACTTGATTCCACCAGGTGCATGGCCTCGATATATTCCACGTTCCATTTCCTCCATTTTTCGAGATAATTGTCCAATGATTCCTTCAATGAGTTGTATTTCTCTGTTTCTATATCCCATATGACCTTCTTCAGATCAAGAGCAAGGGGGCCTGTCAGATGATTGGAGGCAAAGTCTATCGCGAGCTCAAGGTTTGGAGTGTGCCGCATGTATGTTACGATATAGAAAATATTGAGTACCATCTGGTTGCTGGCCTCCATCCTCCAGTTGTTCGCTATGAACTGCGGCACTTTCTTGAGCGGAAACATCATTATGAGGCCAGTGAATACGAAAAAAACAGCGAAGAAAAGCGATGGTCCTCCTCCGAAGAGACCTGGAAGCAGGATGCTTAAGAACGCACCAACAAACATGAAGGCTATCGGGCCGAGCATTGCGAAACTTGATGCTCCTGTCGGTGTGATGCTCAGATGGCACGTGTCTATTGCTTCCTGAATCTCAGGGGCTTCTTTTTGAGATGGAGCTATCTTCAGGATTTTCTCAGAGAGATTGCAGGCCTTTTCGTACAAATTGAAGTGTACCGGCACTATCTCGTCCTTGAACTGGTTGTACTCTCTGGATGTTATTGCATGGCCGCCTTCCTTTTTGGTGGTTATGTCTATTACTGCGTCTATGGTGTCTTCATCTCCCAGCTCCCTCATGAGCTTTTTCGAATACTTCTTGGAAATCTCTTTTATGTCTTCATCCCTGCTCATTTTTTTACCATAGACCTTTTCCTGAGTTCAGATTTGAGCCAATTCTTCCATTCAAAGCTAATCCTCTTTGCGTCGAATCCTCCTGATTCGTTCTTTATCCTGTCAGATATTATGTGAAACTGATCATTGCAGCGTATCACAAATGGAGCCTCAAGCAGGGCGTCTGATTTTAATGCGACTGCTGCCTTTACAAGCTCTTCTTTTATCTCTGCACGAAGCAGGATGTTCTCCCACATAGCATCCCAGTTTCCGGAAAACTCTTTTATCTTGCCGGCTATTATCTTGAGCACCTCTGAGTCTCCTGCAATCAGGTCGTCTGTCAGCTCGAGCTGGTCTGTCTTTGCATTGTACCTCATCAGATCAGAGAATCCTTTCTCTGCGAGCGGATCCTCTTCCCAATGCTTGCGAACCTCTGTTATCTGTGTGACTCTCCTGAATTTGTGGATGCCGTCTGCAGACCTCACCGGATTGGCTATTATCATTATGTCTGTTGCCTTAAAAGAGGTCTTTGGGATACCTATGTCATTGACCACCCTGTCATATATGCCGTAAGGAGTGTCGCCGTGGATCGTTCCTGCGACAACATTGGCCGCCGCACCCACCCTCATCGCCTCGTAGAGCGCCTTTGCCTCGGAGCTTCTGACTTCACCGACAATCAATGCTGAATCTCCCAGCCTGAGGGTGCTTCGGATCCCGTCAGATGCAGAAACCTCTGAGGATTCGCGGGTGAGAGCGCTTGCTACTTTCATAGACTGGATGTTATAGCCGAGCTTGCGAAGCTTTGATGTCGGAAGCTCCAGGGTGTCCTCAATCGTGATTACCCTATATCTTCTCATGATCTCGACCAATATGGCTGAAAGAAGTGATGATTTACCCGCGCTTCTTGTCCCTGCTATCAGCATGGTCCGCGTGCCGTCAACAAGGAAGCTTATCAGGCCAGCTGCTGTGGGCGATATCATCTTGGTCTTGATGAAAAGCGGAAGTGTCCATGGCTTGTCCCTGTGTCTCCTGAATGAGTATGCCAGGCCGGTCGGGTTAAGAGGCCTTGATATTACTGCTACTCTTGTGCTTGCCTGAGGAAGCTCAAGCTCTGTGTCGAGAATCGGGTTTGCCTCGTCAAGCGGCCTTCCTGAAATCATCCTGAGCTTCGAGGCCCAGCTCTCTGCCTCGCCTTTTGTCGGGATGATGTTGGTGTCGCAGTCATCGTATTTCGAATGCACAAGAAACATAGGAATCTTGCCCATCGGTGAGTTTATGGATATGTCCTGTACATTCTCATCACTGAGAAGGACCTCTATCAGCCCGAATCCTATAGTATATCTGACCAGTATCTGGGTGAGCTTCTCAATCTCCTTTGACGTCAGCCTCTGTTTCTTATGAGTCGCAAGTTCCTCCAAGAGATCCCTTCCTACGTTGTAGAATACCTGGCGCATCCTTTCCGGATCCACGAAATCGTCCTCCTTTGGCTTGTGCTCTGACATTATCTTCCTTGCCAGATCAAGCAGTTCGTACTTCTCTTCAGATAGCTTGAATTCGGGCGGCACCAGGTGGTAGAGATACTTTACTGAGTTCGGGGACTTGAATATCGTGACATCTGTGTCCTCGTCAAGAGAGTAGTTGTCGATCTCTTCTCCATCTGTCGGATAGTTTGCCATGAGCTTCGTAAACATGAAGTCCGGCTTTATCGCAGGGTAGAATATGTTTCTGTAGATTGTCCTGTCGCCTATCTTGTAGCCCGGCAGATAGGGTCCGGCAATCGCGATCAGCTTTGTCTGTTCCAGAACTTTGACAAAATAATCCACAATCTGGATATATCTTCGCATTGCTGGCTCTTTTGTCGGGTCGACTAGCTTGTCGTGGCTGATCTTCTCTCGTCTCAGAATCCTCTTCGCCTCGACATATGCTCCTATCGGGTCGGATTTGAGTTTCCTGAGAATGCTGTTCTGGAGCTCGACATACTTCTCATTGACGTATTTTGGGTTAGCCCTGCCTCCTCCAAGCGACTGGTACGAGAAGACGTTCTTCATCCTTGTCAGCTTTTTGTAGAGATTGGCTATCTCCACCAGCATCTGGGTCTGGTTGTAGTCATATTCGTAGTCTCTCTTCTGGGAGAAGATCACCTTTGTCACTCCTGCATTTTCCATGAGCTTCTCTATGGTCCTTCCGAAACATATGCTGCTGTCCTCTATAGAGGGAGAATAAGCGCAGTCCTCGCAGTATATGTAAAGTACAGTATCCTCTCCTTCACGAAGGATATCGTATCCACAGGCTTTCCTCTTTTTTCCAAATAATGCCATGTAATTACCTCTTTTTTTATGGTGCTTGTCTTAATGGTTCTTGTGTTACTTTTTTTTCTTTTTTTGCTCTTCTCTTAGATTCCATAATGCGATCTCGATGAGATGGCTCTTATTGCGGTATTTCTGCTTATCCTTGCACATTTCAGAAATCCAGTCGATTAGCTCCTGCTCGATTGTCGCTGAGATCGGTTTTTTCATTTTGGCTTGTTATGAAAATATATTATATTATATATTTTATATTATTATATCATAGTAAATGTATATTTTGTTAGAATATGTATTTTATATTATATTTAAATGTTTGGTTTGGTCGGCTGAGTCAAGTTTCTGGTGCTAATCATTCCAGATTTGAGCCTTCGAATCCACAATCTCCAGAAGTCACCAATAAAAGAAGTCCAAACACCCATAAAAAAATTAAAATAGATATTGATTCGAAGCGGTGAGTTCTGGTCATCATAGCCATTTGCTACGCCAATTTTCCGATGTTGATCATTGTTGCAGGAACAAGGTCAGTTTTCGAAGAAAATTGCATTCGGGCGTGCAAAGCAATTGAACAGCTTCGCAAATCTTTATTGGCCTCGAAGATGATCAGCACCTTGATTCTGGCTTAGACCATGAATTCAGTAGATAATTTTCTTTCTAAGAATTTTTAGTTTACAGGACCCGCTTCGGCAGCTGCCAGATGTAGATTGCGCTCAGGCAGCAGAGGAAAGCCATTATCGTGAAAAGAACGTTGAAGCCGAAGAATGTGACAATCAGTCCTCCGAGGAATGCTCCAATAGCGATAGAAAAATAGTTCATGGATTCCCATGCTCCCCATTCCCTCCCTGCCTTCTTTATGGTCACGTGCTTTGTGTATAGCTTGTCGAATGCAGGAGAATAGAATGCCTCAGAAAAGCCGACCAGGACCTGAATCGCAAAGAGAAACAATATCGATTCCACAAAATTATATAGAAGAAATCCTAATCCGGACAATGCATATCCATATACGACAATCAGTTTGTCCCTTTTGATCCTGTCTGCAAACCTGCCCGCGAAAAGAGTAGTTATTCCTGCGACCAGTGCGAATATCCCTCCTGTGAGGCTTGCATCCATCAGGCTTCCGCCTATATCTTCTACAAAAAGAGCATAGATCGGAATCAGCATCGCTCCAGAGACCAATACCATGGCGTTCGTGAGCAAAAGCACCCTCAGAGCCTTGTTGAACAGAAATCTTCTCATGTCATTTTTCCTTAGTATGCTTCCTTATATAATTTTTTATATATGCAGTTGAACGGGTTTCTTTTGCTGTCCTAAGATGCTTATCAGAAGCTTTAACTCCTTTGAAATACTCACACAAAGTTTATTAGTCTTGAATGTGTCTATAATGCAAGCTAGTTAAAACTATCAAGCTCTTAATGCATAAAATGGCCAATATCAACCTACCTACTGATGGAATACCACCTCCGGATGAGGACTTTTTCCCTTCAAGTGGACCTCCATCTCCACCTCCTCAACATAAAAAAGGAAAAAAAAGTACCGGCGATTTCTCTAATCTCAATAATCTTGTCAGAGACAACAGCAAAAGGATGAGGGTAATCGAAGAAAGAGTGAACAATCTCAGAAAAAGCCTTCAGATTGTCGAACATAATCTACTTAAGGAGACTCAGAAATTCAATACAGAAATCAAGTCCATGAACTCTGATATCATGGATACCAAGCATTCCATTAACGAACTTTCCGAAAAGATAGACATGCTCGGTTTCGAGCTGAAGGAAACAGCAAAAAAAGAAGAGATAAAGGTATTTCAAAGATATATTGATCTTTGGAATCCAGGAAAATTCGCATCATATTCAGAAGTAGAGAAAATCGTTTATAGGGTCCTGAGCGATCTTATTAAGGAGAAGAAATCGAAACCTTTATAAGTCTTGATATGTGAACATAATAAGGTGGGTTTTTGATTTTAAATCATGTTTTTTAGTTTTAAAAAAGAGGTGGAGAAATGGCTGATCCAAACAATAACCAAAAAGGTCTAGGGCTATCGAGCAATGCCCCTCAGCCGCAAGGCTCTCCACCGATGGATCCTCCTCCGATGGGCGGTCCGATGAATTCTGGACCTATGGGTCCTTCACAGGGACCACCCCAGGGTCCGCCACCAGGCATGCCGCCTCCGCAGCAGGATGCTAATGATTCTGTAAATCCTGCATTAGAGAGAATAGAAGAGATCGCTGAAGCGATAATCGACGAAAAATGGAACGATCTTGTGAAAACGATAAACAAGATAATCGATTGGAAGGACAGGACTGAAAACGTTATAGTCAAGATACAAAGCGATTTTGAAAATCTGCGGAAAGACTATGACAACCTTACCAAAGGGGTTCTTGGGAAGGTTGGTGAATATAATCAGAATATCTCAAATATTGGAGTCGAGATAAAAGCTATGGAAAAGGTGTTCGAAAAAGTACTTCCGCTCTTTACTGAGAACGTGCATACTCTTGACAGAATCACAAAAGAGATGAAAGACCACCATAATGTCAAGAAGAACTGAATGTTGTGTTATGTAATAATTTTTGATTCTTATGATTTAGCAGGGTTTGAGAGCAATCTTACTGCGAATGTAGCTATCAGAAGAACAAATACTATACCAATCACTTTTGGATGATAGAACGTGTTCTTGACGTTTGTCTGAAAGTCAGATGTAGCTGTTCCTGATCCTTCTGTTGGCTGCACAGTGCTTCCTTCATCAAGGTCAATCGTTTCAGGAGACTGCTCGTCAGGTCCTGTCATTGTCTGGTTCTGGTTGTTCTCTTCTCCCAAGGTCTGCTGACCGAATGTGTGGGAGAGACCTCCAATCGCCAACACAATAACCACAATTCCGACTGTCCACTGAATGCCTGCGTGGCTTCTTATCATCTTCGCCATGTCCTCGTCTGTCGCGCCGAAGATCTTATAAGCTATTATTATCAGAATTATGAAGATAAAGAGCACTGTGAACCTTGGCACGAGCCATTCGATCAATGTCACTGAGACTGTCGAGAAGAATGATGCAAAGACTGCTATTATAAAAGCCAGAAAGGCATGCAACACCTTGTTGTCGCCGAAAAGCTTTGTATAGGTGAATAATGCATATAAGATGGCCAGCACTAAAAGAAAGGTGAAAATAGGACTAAAGTACCTAATAAGGCTTATGTCTAGTACTGGTGTCGCCATTTTATGCAATTATCCTATTTCTTGAAAAGATCGCCGAAATCCTTTATCATGTTGGTCTTGTCCTTGGCGTTCTCTGCCTCGTCATCTTTTGTTATGAACCAGATTATTATGGCAAAGACAAGTATTATCACTAGCAGTGATGTGGTCTCCGGACCCCAGAACTGAAGCCAGTTTCGGATGTGATGCCTTCTTCCCCATTCTGTCTCAATATAGAATAAGTATCCTATAACTATGAATGCGATGAGAGCAATCCATCCAGAGACTGTTCCGCCTCCCCACTTGGCTTGCCCGCCGAAAAGCCCTATTATCAAGAGAGCCATGACTATACCTATTACCACTACACTGATGTTCGGCATGACCCTTGCCAGCATGCTTATCATACTGTTGCACTGCATGTTGTATCCGAACCCACAGGTCATGGCATGGTGGACAACAGGCATAAGAGCGATACAAAGAGCAACAATCATATTGTATCTCTTCTTGCCCTTGCCGAGTATCTCGGTCTTCTGCAGTACAGCAAAAAGAATAGTGAATATCAGCAAGAACGTAACTAAGGATGGCACAATCGAAGTTCGTCCCAGACTGGCGAAAATTGTATCAACATTTGCAACTGACATTTTTGATTTCCTCCTTTTTATTGGCTTGTTTTCTTTTATTAACCTTTATCCTTTTAATATTTATCTATTTTTGAGCTGGATAGGATTTCATAACTACCCTGCCTGCTATTTCAGTCTGAACCGTTCTCTGATGAACCTGTCTTTGGCTTGTCATTGGCTGTTATCCACATTATCAAGCCGACAATTATTATAAGCAGTACAATGGAGCTCACTGTTGTCGAGTTCCAATTCGCTGTAATATAGTTGAACAGCCACTCAAGCCACGATTCTCCTGAATCTGTCTCGATGGAGCCTGCAAAGACAAGCACCACTCCGATGAACATGATTATCATGAAAAATGTCTTCCATTTACTGCTGAGCTTCAGCTCCTCATTTTCGTTCCAGAAGACACCTATCAGCATGAGGTACATGACAGCTATCACGAGAAGAACCATTATCCTTGGCAGGGCCTTGTTGAATATCTCTATTATGCCTGAAGAGGCAAGTACCAAAAAGGCAGTGACAAAGGCGACCATGGCATTGATATTCCTTCGGGTGACTTCGTTTTCACCTACTTTTTCAGTGCCGAAGACCTTTGTCTTCTCAAGAATAGCGTACATTATCGTGAATATCAGCAGGAAGGGAAGTATGACATCATAGACTCCTAGTCTCATCATGAAGCCTATCACTCCTCCGAAAGCTGTCTCCCCTGCCATGGGTTCTTTTTAAACAAGAGTTATATATAAACCTTTCGCTTGGCTTTCTTCGAGGAAAAGAAGCGCTTTTAGGTTAACTTCCTGCTTGTGAGATGCCAAAAAGACGTCGTCTTTTCGGAAAGTGCTGGAAAAACACTAAATTTAAATAATCCCAAAGCTTCATATCACTTATGATGATTGACAAAAAGATAATCTCAGATATAAGGAAAAAAGTGAAGGAAAGCGATGAGACAAGAGAAAAGATCATAGCAATGTCCAGAAAAATCCTGAAAAACTCAAAGAAAGCCATATATGCTATTCACAGGAAAGATGCTGATTCTGCGGTGAAACTGATAGAATCAGCAGAAAAGGATATCGGAACAGTGGAAAAGACAATTTCAGGCTATTCAAAACTTGAGTTCAGCGGATCTTACTATGCTGCGCTGCAGGAATATGTCGAAGCCAAGAGCTATCTCGCTTTTGCATCGGGAAAACCGCTTCCTGGCTTTTCGAAGCTGGCTGTGTCTGTCGATAACTACCTTCTAGGAATATGCGACCTTGCAGGAGAACTTGAAAGGATGGCAGTCAATTCTGCTATTGAGCAGGATTTTTCACAGGTCTATAAGATCCGAGATTTTCTGGATGAACTGATGGGGCTTTTCCTTGAACTTAACCTGACAAACGGAGAGCTGAGAAAGAAATCAGACTCTATCAAATGGATGCTCAAGAAAGTCGAAGGCATCATCTATGATATAAAGACAAAGGGCCTTATGGATGAATCCTGCCCTAGGAAAGAATGAAGGACGATACCAACAATAAAGAAAAAGAAAAAAAGAAAAGATTCAGCATAGACATAGAGAAGAAATTCAGTGAAGCAGATGATGAAATAAAAGACGAAGAAAAGAAGACTGACGAACTTTTGAATCTTGCAGATGAATCTGAAGAAGACCTTGGAAAAGATCTTTCTGCTGCAGATATATCTCTTGTCAAAGAAGAAGAATCACCTGAAAAAATTTCTGAGCAAAAGTCAAAAATAGCTGAACCTGAAGAAGCAGAAGATAGTTTGCCAGAAGATGCAACTAAACTGGTCCAGGAAGCAGACAAAGAAGCAGGAAAACCCAAGGAAGAAAAAACATCTCAGGAAAAAGAAGAAAATGGCGATCAGGAAGAAGAAAAAGCACGTGGGAAGGATGATAAGCAAAAGATAGGGGATGAAAAAAAAGATGAGAAGAAGCCTGCTAAGAAAGCTATTAGCGATCGCATTGATGAAGAAAAAAAAGAAAAAGAGTCTTCAGACATCTTTGAATTCGCAAAGGGTCTTCCGAAGCATCTTGATGATCGGAGCGTCAAACAAGCTCTTGCCAAAGAGGGTTACTCAGGGGAAGAGATAGACAAATATTTCAGTAAAAAAGAGGATGTAAATGCGTTTGATGTCATCGAGAGCGACAATGCCATGAAGACAATCTATATGCTTAATTTCGTTTTGTTTTTCTTAATCACTCTTGCTTTTCTTTTTACGAACAGGCCTGTGCTTCATTATTATATCGTCATCCCCTGCGTTGGTGTGTTATTGAGCCTGCTTATGATCCATCTCAACAGAAAGTTCCTCGGAAAACCTAATTATATTACACTTTATGGAGCTTATCTTCCTGTTTACGGCCTTTTTACGATATATCTTCCTATTGTTGTGATTGATTACTTCCGCGACGGAATCGAGATGGTGCTTGAGTCCCTGCAAGGTATTATGCCTATCCAGCCAGTACTTGGAAAGTCCTTCAATCCTATGTTTCTTATGCTTCTTTATCTCTTGTTTTTCAATCTGCCTATAATCGTGATCGCTCTTAGCAAGAGGTGCTTCAACAGAAAGGACCTTATGCATTATTCTATAGCAATCTTTTTATATATAATCGGAATGCTTGGTATCAGTTGGTTTTTGACATTTTTCGCATAAGGTGGTTCTGATAGGAAATCTTCAGGAGAAAATCATGAACGGATGCAGGCAGGCAGTGGAGGTCTGCCTGAATGTTCAAAAGAATGATTCCGTTGTAATGATAACAGATGAAGCATGCAAGAGATATGCACAGGGTATGGCTTTTTTTTTACGTGAAATCGGATGCAACCATAGAATCTTTTATATGGAAGATTTCGGCAACAGGCCACTTTCTGAATTCCCTTCTGAAATCTCTTATGCTATGGCTGATTCTACTGTGAGCATATACATCGCAGGAAGCTATCCAGGCGAGCTTCAGAATTTTCGCAGGCCTATGCTTGAGATTGTTCAGAAGAATCGGATCAGGCATGCCCACATGATCGGAGTCACTGATGAGATCATGTCACAGGGGATGAACGCTGACTATAATATTATTCGAGATTTTGCAGGGAAACTTTATGTGATACTAAAAAAAGCCAAGAACATCAAGGTGACAACACCTGCAGGAACAGATATCACTGCAGAGTTTTCGCCAAAGATAAGATGGATAAACATGGATGGATTCATAACAAAGGACTCCTGGAACAACCTGCCGGAGGGCGAGATCTTCACATGTGTCTCCAACATATCCGGAAGATATGTGGTTGACGGCGTGCTCGGGGATTATTTTTCTAAAAAATACGGTCTCCTGGATGATAATCCTGTTGATATCAGCATCAAAGAGGGAAGAATCGAGTCAATCGAATGCGAAAACAAGCAGCTTGAGACAGAACTTTCGGAATATATCAGGATGGACGAGAATGCATCGCGGATCGGGGAGTTTGCACTCGGGACAAATCTTGCCCTGAGAAAGCTTATCGGCAATCTTCTTCAGGACGAGAAATTTCCCGGCGTGCATATGGCAATCGGCCATGGATACCCTACACGAACTGGCTCTGGTTGGATGAGCAAGGCGCATGTTGACATGGTAATCCGAAAGCCGACAGTTATTGTTGACGGCAGGACAATAATGGTGGATGGTGAGTATAAGTTATGAACAAGAAAGAGAACAATAAAGTGCGGGATAAGATTTTTGAAGCTATCGAGAATTCAAAGCAGGAGATGATCTGCCTTCTTTCTGAGCTTGTCTCTTTTCAGACTGTGAATCCTCCAGGAAACAACTATCATGCTTGCGCGCAGTTTCTCTCAGAAAGATGCAATGAGCTTGGGCTCTCTTCATTCGTCATCCAGACTGACGATAAGCAGGTCGAGAAATCAGGACATGACCCGAAGAAGAACCCGAGGTACAATGTTGTCGCGAGGTGGGATGTCGGGGCAAAAAAAACACTTCACCTGAACGGTCATTTTGATGTTGTTCCTGCGACTGGAGACTGGAAGACTGACCCTCACGAGCTTGTGGAGAAAAAGAACAGGCTATTTGGCCGCGGCTCTTATGATGATCTTGGGAATCTTGTGGTTTTTTTAACAAGCCTTTCTGCGCTGAGACAAAACAATATCAGGCCAGGATACAATATAGAGCTTTCGTTTGTGTGCGATGAGGAGATTGGAGGAGAATGTGGGTTCAAATATCTAGTTGATAAGGGTTTTATAAAGCCGGATTTTGCGATAGGAGAAGGCAAGAGCGAGAATTTCATCACGATCGGCAATAAAGGGATGCTTTTTCTGTCTGTATCTGTCAAGGGAAAGCCGGCCCATGCAGCTTATTCGAATGAATCTGGTGTGAATTCCTTTGAGAAAATGGTCAAGCTTGGAATAGAGCTTCTGAAGCTCAAGAAAAAGGTTGTCCTGAGGAAGACCAAACTGAATATGGAAGATGAGGGCAAGAAAAACGCCACATTTGTTATGGGCGGCGAACTGTCAGGCGGAAGCAAGATCAATACAGTACCAGACAACTCAACCTTCACGATAGATCGCAGGCTGAATCCAGAGGACAACTCAAAGAAGGCTTTGGCTGAGATCATGGATGTCATAGACAAGATGAAGAAAATAGATAAGGATTTTTCTGCAGATGTCAGGATACTCAACAGGTCTGAGCCGATAGTCACTGACCGAAGGAACGAGATATGCGATGTGCTCGGCGGCGCCATTGGTTCTGTTTTTGAAAAGAAGCCTGAGTTCCTGATAATATCCGGCGGCAATGACCTTCGGCATATCGCAAAGAAAGGAGTGCCTATCGTCGGATATTCATGCAGCGGCGAGAACATGCATTCAGACAATGAATGCGTCTACCTTGATTCTATGGTCAAGACAGCAAAGGTACTGGCATTGACTATGCTGGGCAAGCAATAATTTTAAATATCAGTATGTCCTGATCTTTGCTATGGACAGGATACAATGGCTTGGGCATTCGAGTTTCAAGATATCTGGACAGAGGATTGTCTACATAGATCCTTATCAGATCGTTCCGACAAGCACACATGCAGACATAATCCTGATCACCCACAGCCATTATGACCACTGCAGTCCTGATGACATAATGAAGATATCTGACAAGCATACGACAATTGTCGCACCTGCAGACTGCGTGGAGAAGATACCTGACCGGGATGTGAGAGTGATCGGTCCAGGCGATGAGATGGAAGTGAAGGGCATCAAGATACATACTGTGCCTGCCTATAATACACACAAGCATTTCCATCCAAAATCAAAAGGATGGGTCGGGTATGTCATACGAATCAATGAGATGAACATCTATCATGCTGGAGATACTGACTGGATACCTGAGATGGGTAAACTCGGGCATATCGATGTCGCACTACTTCCTGTCGGCGGGCATTATACCATGAGTGCAGAGGATGCTGCGCATGCATGCGACATGATCAAGCCAGAGGTTGCAGTACCTATACACTATGGAGCTATCGTCGGTTCCAGGTCAGATGCAGTGAAGTTCCGAGATCTTGTCAGCTGCCAAGTGGAGTTCCTTGAACACTGATTTTGACTGATTCTTGTCTGCAGTTACCATAAGCTTTAAAAATAAATGCTGATTTTTAAACCAAAGCAGAGCGTGATAGATATGATGAAGAGAACTAATACATGCGGAGAGCTCCGCAAAGAACATATTGGAAAGGAAGTTGTCCTAAATGGCTGGGTCTCGACCAGCAGGGATCATGGAGGAATTATCTTTATAGACCTGAGAGACAGGTTCGGAATAACACAGACTGTATTCGATCCTAAGGAAGATCCTGATGCTCACAAACTTGCAGAAAAACTCAGGCGCGAGGATGTTGTCGGTTTGGCTGGCCGGGTCAGGAAGAGACTTGAAGGCATGGAGAACCATAATATTGAGACAGGAGAAATCGAGGTCGTTATCAATAAGGTCCAGGTCTTCTCAAAGGCAGCTACGCCTCCTATCGAGATAGATGACCGCGTCAATATCAATGATGAGATCAGGCTAAGATACAGATATCTGGACCTTCGGCGTCCGAGAGTTATCAAGAACCTTGTAAAGCGCCATAAGATAATAAATGCGGGAAGGGAATTTTTCAATAAGATGGGCTTTTTGGAGGTCACGACACCCATGCTTGTCAAGTCAACTCCAGAAGGAGCAAGGGACTATGTTGTGCCGAGCAGGATGAGCCCTGGAAAATTCTATGCACTGCCGCAGTCACCACAGCTCTACAAACAGATCCTGATGGTCGCTGGATTCGACAGGTACTATCAGGTCGCGACATGCCTTCGGGATGAAGACCTGAGAGCTGATCGGCAGCCAGAGCATGGCCAGTTCGATTTTGAGATGAGCTTTGTCACGAGCGATGACATAAGGGAGTTTGTCAACGGACTTTTCAAGCACATATTCAAACAGGTCGAAGGGATAGACCTCCCAGATTTTCCGATATTCTCATATCAGGAAGCGATGGATAAATACGGTACAGACAAGCCGGACATTAGATATGACCTTTTCCTGACTGACGTGACCGAAGTCATGAAGAAGTCTGAGTTCACTGTGTTCAAGGAGGTCATAAAGAACGACGGTGTAATCAAATGCATCAATCCACAGAAAGATTTTGGACGGGCTGAGGTGGATGGTTACATAAAGTTCTGCCAGGAGAATGGTTCCAAAGGCATGGCATGGATGAAGGTGACAAAAGACGGGCTTGACTCAAACATTGTCAAGTATTTTCCAAAGGACGTTCAGGATGAGATAATCAAGGTTACCGGAGCTAAGCCAGGCTCAACACTTATGTTCATCGCAGACAAGAAGAAAGCCTGCAACGACATAATATCGAGACTGAGACAGAAGGTGGCAGGTGACCTGAAGCTATATGATGAGAATGAATACAGATTCTGCTGGGTCAAGGATTTCCCGCTTTTCGCTTACAATGATGACGAGGGGAGATGGGAGCCTGAACACCACATGTTCTCGATGCCAAAGCCTGAGTTTGTGGATGATTTCGAGAAGCGGCCGGGTGAGGTCATCGGCGACCTCTGGGACCTTGTCCTGAACGGAGTGGAGCTTGGATCTGGTTCAGTCCGTGTCAGCAACCCTAAGGTGCAAGAGAGGATAATGAAACTGATTGGCCTGAGCCTTGAGGAGGCAAACAGGAAATTCGGGTTCCTTCTCGAAGCCTATAAGTACGGTGGTCCGCCACACGGTGGTATGGGGCTTGGGATAGACAGGATAATCGCTCTTATGTGCGGAACAAATGATATCCGGGAGGTCATCGCGTTTCCGAAAAACAAGAACGCAGAATGCCCGATGGATGGGTGCCCTTCAGAGATCGATGATAGCCAGCTCAAAGAGCTTCATATAAAGCATGACATTATCAAGTTCGGAACAAAGGGATTTGTGAGCGTATCATCGACAGCTGTGACAGACTATCTGGATGAACTGGACATCATGTACAAGAAACAGCCGCATTCGAAATCCGTGCATTCTGTGAAGGATATCGCAAAAGAGAGAAACGTCAAGCCAGATGAGATCGCGCGCGTGATGGTCCTTACTGATGGAGGGAATTATTTCATGGCAATCGTCCCTGGAAACAAGGACGTCAACCTGAAGAAGACAGCCGCAGCTTTTGGCAAGGAGAAGCTTGAGCCTGCGACAAAGGAGCAGATTCTCAATGTCACCGGCTATTCCATGGATGCTGTGAGTCCGCTTCTTCAGAAGAAGAAGCTTCCGGTTGTTGTCGACAAGGCGTTCACCTTCTACAAGCAGTGCAGCTTCTCGTCAGGAGACCCGAGCCTGGGTATCATGATGGAATGCAAGAAGCTGATCGATATGCTTGATGCCAAGGTCGAAAGCGTGAGCAAGTAGGGATAAGAAAAATAATGCTTAAGAAAGTGTTTTTGTTTTTTCTTTTCTAATATTTATTTCTCTCTTATCTTTTCTTTTAGTTCGTGGATACGTTCATATAGTTCAGCTACCTCGTGCAAGGTCTCTTTTTTTATGAGCGCCAGTTCACGCATAATATCATCTGATTCCTTTATCAGGTCTGTCGCTATCTCCTGTGCTTCTTCAATCTTTCCTGTGCAAAGCAGATCCTGGATCTTTATCAGGTCTTTTTTTCTCTTTTCTTCTTCTTTGTAGACCATATTTAGTTCTGCCTCAATTCTTGCTTCTTCCCGGTCTAAAGCCATAGTATCATCACCTATGGCCAATTATCCTTTCAGCCTAATAAATCTTTTGATTTTTAATTATTTTCAATCAATGGCAGTTTTTTTAAAAAAAGTTTTTAAAGGTCTTCTTTTTCTCCAATAGTAATGGAAGAGCCAAAACAGGTGAAGGTCAGCAGCGGAAGCGAAGTGATAGACAAGCTATTGAGTGGAGGATATGAGGCAGATGTCATAACCACCATATTTGGTCCTGCTGGCTCTGGCAAGACAACCATGTGCCAGCTTTGTGCGATAGCGACCGCAGGCCAGGGCAAAAAAGTGATATTCATCGATACAGAAGGAGGGTTCTCTGTTGAACGATTCCGGCAGCTCTCCTCTGGAAACACGGAACTTCTCAAAAAGATTTTCCTCCTGAAGCCTACGACTTTCGCCCAGCAGGACAAGATGATCAAAAGCCTGAATAACATGATCTCTGATTCAATCGGCCTCATAATCGTCGATACAATATCCATGCTTTACAGGATAGAGATCGGGAAGACAAACCACAAGTCCGGGGTGAACAACAGACTCGGTAACCAGATCTCTCTTCTGAACGAGATAACCCGAAAGAACAATATCCCAATCCTTATGACCAACCAGGTTTATTCTGACTTTGATTACCGGGATCGCGTCAAGATGGTTGGCGGAGACATACTGAAATATTCAAGCAAATGCCTGATTGAACTTGAGAACCTGAAGAATAACAGAAAAGCAGTGCTCAGGAAGCACCGGAGTATTCCTGAAGGAAAAGATTGCGTCTTTCGGATAGAAGAGAAGGGTTTTACAGAATCTGAAGCAACTGGTCCAGATGATGAAGAACAAGAGAGAAAATAGGATATCAGGGCCTTTTTGTGAAATCTTTCCAGTGCTTTTCGATCAGTTCTTTTTGCCAAGATCTTAGTGATCCTGCTGTGCGGGTCAGCACTATGTCCCTAATCTGGTCCTGGCTAAGTATCATGTGCCTTGGGATATTAATCTCTTCTGAAATCTTGTCCCTTATCTTAGACAGCCTGCTCGAATGCTCTCTTTGAGCATGGTTGAAACGCTTGATCTTCTTTGGTGGTATGTCTATCGATTCTTTCATACCCTTCTGGGTCTCTTCATGGAATCTCCAGGCCTTCCTCTTCATGATAGGATGTACGCCCTTTATCTTTTTCCATTCAGAAACAGTCTTTGGCGGGTTTTTCGCAAGCTCTATAATCCTTTTTGTGGATATGATATAGAAAGTCGGCCGGTCAACTTTTTTTGCAAGCCTTTCTCTTAGAAAATACAGCCTTTTTAGTATCGCTCTTTGTTTGGGTGTCAACCGCTTAAAGCCCCTCAGGTCTGAATATGTGCCTTCCTGATATGTCAATTCCTTGTTCTCAATCTCTTCGAATTCCTGCATTGCCCATTCTAACCTTCCTTTTTGCTGAAGATTTTTTGTTAGAATTTCCCGAAGCTTGATGAGATATATAGTGTCCTTTGCAGCATATCTTAGCATCTGCTCTGAAATCGGCCTTTTTGTCCAGTCGGCCATCTGAAACTTTCCTCTCTTCTTTATGCTGAAAAACCTCTCTAGCAATGATCCAAGACCAATCTCTTCATATCCAAGAAGTCTTGCTGCGAGTTCTGTGTCATAGATGTTTTTAGGCCTGCAATTAAACTGCATGTGCAAGACCCTTAAATCAAATCCAGTGTCATGGAATATCTTCTGTATCTTTGGGTCTTCCAATATATCAATTATCGGATCAATCTTTCCGAGTCCAATAACATCAATTATCCATGTTCTTGTTCTGGAAGAAATCTGTATCAGCGAGATATAGACTCCATAATGATGAAGATTGTTCTCGCACTCAAGATCGACGCCAAGAATACTCTCTTTCTTCATTTCATCTGCTGCGGATCTTGCCTTTTCCTGTGTGTCAATATATCTGAAATTTGTTTCTGGAACTTTTCTTACCTCACATATCCTTACAAATAGAATAAAAAAGAATCAGAAATATTTAAATTTTGCTCTTAAAGCGTCAAATATTGCAGAATAATAAAAAAAAGAAAAAAAGGCTGTCTACTCTTCTGTGAATTCCTCGAGCTTCATATTAAACTCTTCAGCTGACTTTATCTGGCCTTTTTTCAAGAGAAATTCCCTTGCCATTATGTGGAAGAGAAGACCAAGACTCTTCTTTCCCTTGTTGTTGCATGGGATCATAAGATCGATGAAATTGCCTGTGTTGTTGGTATCGCAGAGTGCAATGACTGGAATTCCTATCTTCAATGCGTCATTCATGGCGTTTCTGTCTGGCCAGGAATCGACCACCATTATCACCTTCACTTCCATGAAATTTTCAAGCTGGATGTTGGTCAGGATGCCTGGAGGATATCTGCCAGTTATGACATTTGCTCCTGTGGCTTTCTGGAAAGCCTGCAATGGCTTCCAGCCGTTCTCTCTTCTGCTGACTATGAGTATTTGCTCTGGCTCATACTGGGCCAGGAAATTTGCTGCAGTCTTTATCCTCTCATCTATCTTTTGGAGGTTGAGGACCGATAGTCCATCTGGCCTTGTCTTGTAGATGAAAGGCTCCATGTATTTTGTCTTGAATTTTGTCCCTATGTGGATGCCTGCCTTAAGATAGGTCTTTGTCGGGACAAGCAACGTCTCTTCAGTCATTTGATTGTTCACCTTTATAATCAATACAGTAAGAACTCATCATCTTACTGCTTATTCTATCGCCCTAAGCAGTGTCCAGAAGGTCCATTCCTGTGATGCTAACCCCTCTGGAAGGCAATATCCTTGGAGAACTGCAATCTATTTATAAATGTTTTGCTGCTTTGGCTAAGTATTCTTTCTAATGGCGCATAAGATAGCAATCCTATTGGATTGCTGTATTGGGTCTTGATTAGATCGAATAAATAAAGAAAAAGGAACGAAAAAGAAGAATCATTTCTTATCTTCTTTTTCCAATTCATCTATTTTTTCAAGCTCTTCATCTAAAAGTTTGTCGACCTCTTCATCATCGTCTTTTGCTTCCTCTTTTTTTTCAGATGTTTTCTCTTCTTCTGAAGCTTCTTTTTCTTCGGGCTTTGGAACCTCGCTCATTTCTGATTCTTTTGGGGTTTTCTCTTCCTCATCGGGTTCTGGCACCTCACCCATGTCTGGTTCTTCTTTTCCGTCATCTTGTTGGCTTTCTGATTTTTCCTCATCGACTACCTCTTCACCGAAGTCTTCTGTATCTTCTACTCCTTCTTCTGGATGGTAGATGTCATCTTCTACTTCTTTTTCTTCTTGTACCTGCTCTTTTTCAGCGCTCTTGCCTGATTCTATCATCTCTGCAAAGCCAACTCTTCTTAAGACCTTAGTGACCTTGATCTTCACTTCCTGGCCTTCATTTACGCCAGGTATGAACAATACGAATCCGTCCTTTCTTGCTATGCCGTCGCCCTTGGCTCCGACAGCCTCGACTTTCACGACTAATTCGTCGCCCACTTTAACAGGAGGTGTATCTTGATGTCCACCGCCCCTGTTTCCTCTAAAATTTCTTTCCATATTTTTTTCACCTTAAACCTCAATATGTTTTTAATACGAAGATTGGGTTGAACTATTTAAATTTTTTTAAAAAAGCTTGTCAAGGCTTATAAACCTGTTTTACAGGTTCATTCATATCTAAGCGCGTCAACAGGGTTTTGCTTGGCTGCCTGATACGCCGGAAGAATGCTTGAGATTGTCGCCATCAAGAAGGCAAGAAGCAATGATTCTAAAAATAAAGATATGGGAAACTTGGGCTGAAGCATGGACACTCCCAGCTGTGTTGTGAGAAGACCCCCTATCCTGCCGATGCTGTATCCTAAAAGAACGCCTATCAAGCCCCCTATTATCCCTAGTATCGCTCCTTCCAGGAGGAAGATCTTGAGAATGAAGAAGTTCTTGGCGCCAATGGCCTTCATTATGCCTATCTCATTGGTCCGCTCAAGGGTTGAGGTGTACATTGTGTTTGCGATGTTCACTGCAGCTACAACAGATGCAATTCCGACAATAGCAAGCAGTATTATGTTCAGTATATCAAATATGCCTGTGAAAGCTTCCAGATATTCCTGGAACGTGGTTATCGCAAAATCCTCTTCGCCTTCCTCCTGGTCCTTGTGCCGTCTGAACCTTTCTTCAAGATTCTCCGCCACTTTTGTCGGGTCTGCTCCTGTCTCGGTCCTGGCAAAGATCATATCATACTGGTCCTCCCTTCCGAAGATATCCTTGAATCCGTCCATCGTGAGATAGACGTTCATGTCATCAGCAGGATTTCCAATCTGCTCATAGAAGCCAACAACCTGTATCTCCTGATCATTTAGCGTAATCTTCTCCCTGAGCCTTACCGGTTCCTTGAAAACCCTCTTGGGTACAAGATAATTGTATCCCAGGACTGCCCTGTTCTTCTCATCATCCTTCAGACCTCTTCCTTCTAATATGGATATGGTAAAGGTCTCTTCTATCAACTTTGCTTCTTCTCCTTCGAAGACTTGTCCTGCAACGTATGGATATCGCAGCTGATCATCCTTCTTCAGCTCTCCGACAGTCATCATGATCCCTGTTGCAGTGTCTATACCATCCTGCTTTTGTATGAATCTGAGGTCCTTGTCTGAGAAACGAGTTATACCTATAGAAAATGCTCCGAAACCAGCTGACTGGACAATTATCTTGTCTGTTCCCATCTCTTCAGCAAAATCCTCGACAAAGAATTCCAGTCCCAGGCCGAAGCTTCTCAGAGCGAAAAGGGCCATTATACCTATGAATATCGAAATAATGGTCAGGAGGCTTCTAAGCTTCCTGTGCCAAAGGTTCACGAACGCGTATTTTAGTATGTAAATGTTCATCTTTTAGTTCCTGTAGCTTAGCGCTTTTACTGGCTGAAGTGACATCGCCCTCATGCTTGGGGTTATCCCGAAAAATGTTCCAAGGAGAAATGAGAATCCCAATGAGGCAATGAAAAGAGTTGGAGAGACTGTCGCATGCAGAAGCTCAAGTCCAAGGGCGTTTCTGGCTATGAAAGAAACACTCTCAGCCAGCCCGAGACCCAGAAGTGCACCTCCTAGGCCTCCGACAGTTCCGATGAAGCCGGACTCGATCGTGAATATCAGGAATATCTTTCCCTTTGTCGCGCCGATTGCTTTCATTATCCCTATCTCACGCGTCCTTTCAAGGACTGATGTGTACATAGTGTTCATTATTCCAATCCCTCCGACAACAAGCGAGATAGATGCTATTAGTGCTACGAATATCTGCACGCCATAGAGGATGGTATCTATCTGGCCCAGGGTTGCCTGAGAACTCTCAACGCTGAAGTCCTCTTCACCTTCGTCAACGTGACGCTGCTTTCTCATGGTCCTCTCTACGGCAGATATTACCTTATCTATATCTTCGCCTTCCCTCATCTTTGCGACTATAATGTCATAATTGTTATTATCTCTGTCGAAAAGGTCCCTGTGTGCTTCTTCAGGTATGACAAAGATATTATCGAAGACAAAGCTTCCTTTTTCTTCAAGGATTCCCACGACCTTGAATTCCTTTCCTTCAATCTCTATGTCATCTCCGAGCCGAAGCGGTCTTCCATCCCAGGAGGATTCATCTTTCATGTTTGCTCCGATAATTACTGAGTACCTGTCGCTGTCTGAAAAGAAACGCCCTTCGTCGATGTTGAAGTTCATGGTCCTTCGGAACCTGTCAGTGTCTTTTCCTGGAGGCACGCTTCCGAGCATTGTTTCTGTCTGCACTTCGTTGTACTCAATCGTCCCGAAATTCGTCAGCCTTCCGACAGCGAACTCAATCCCCCGGACAGAGGATATCTCGTCACGGTCGTCTTTTGTCAGTGGATTCTGATGCTCTGCTGTTCCAGGGGGAAGCATGCCGAATGTCTGCGTGGTTATCGTCAGAGCGTCATCAGGCAGAAAGCTGAACTGCCCAGTTATTGCCTGCCGAAGGCCTTCTCCGAGGCCGATGAGGGCCACAACAGCGGTTATCCCAATCACTATCCCTATTATGGTAAGCCATGATCTCAGTTTTCTTCTTGAGATATTCCTAAAAGCGATAGTTACATAATCCTTCAGCATCTTACCTTATACCCCTAAATAAAATATTGAAAAAAGAAAAAAATCATTTCTTCTTCATGACACTCCTGATTATCAGGAATATTATGATTAAAGCGATGACTCCTATCACTGCTATGACAATGATGTTGGTCGAAGAGGTGCCCTGACCGATGCCCCTCTTAGATGCCTCTTCTTTGCTGTAGATCCTGAAATCGAATTCTGTGTTGTAAGAGTATCTCTTGTTCAATGGGTCCTTGTAGTCGTAGACAACCGGCATCCTTATCTCTCCGTCAATCCCTTCTTTCATCTCTATCTCGAACTCAGCAATCTCATAGTCGTCTGAATCAAGATTGCCAATATAGAACTTTTCAGGAGAGAGAATCTCATATTGTGATGTCTCTTTCAGCTGGACAGACAAAAACTTGACATCTGTTATCCCTTTGTTTACGAACTTCAAGGAGACTGTTCCTTTGTCTCCTTCTTTTTTTAGTGTATTCTCTTCAAGGTTCGCGTCGAGAGAAGGAGGGGAACCAATCTTAAGCCCAATCAGGTCTGACTGGGTGTATTCTGTGCCAAGTTCGTCGTAGAATGTAAGTACAACAGGTACCTTGTAGATGTTAGGTGTTGCTGTCGGATATACATAAAGATTGTATTCAAACTCCATCTCCTGCCCTGATCCCAGTATGCTTACTTTCTGCTCTGTTGCAGAATCTTTTGGCGCAAGCGGGATTAAATCCAGCGTCGAAGTCGACGTAGATGATGCGGCAGCGGATGTTGTCGTAGTTGCAGATATCAGACTTGAGAGTGTAAGATCCAGCTTAAGTGCTACGTCCCTGAAACTTGTACCTGCCAGGTTCTTAATCTTTATCCTTATCTTTTCTGATTCTCCAGGTGTCAGTATTTCGTTGTCTGATGCCACAGAATCAATGCTGATTGTCGCGTCTGAAATCTTTATCGCCACGTCAAACTCCTTTGTTATCCAGTCGCTTTCTCCTGATCTGTACCTGACCTTTATCTTGTTTTCTCCCTGGACGGCATCATCTGCTATCCTGACTCTCCATTTCACGTTTATTCCAGAGTCTCCCCAGTTTCGGTTTCGGACAAAGCCGATATCCTTGAGACTCGGCTCGTCAATATCCAGCGAGAATGGATATTCAGGAATAAGCTCGACCTCAGCTTCCTCTATGTCTGTGGTCGCAATGTTTTCAACCTTGAACCTCAGGTCCACATACTGCCCTGGCTGGGCGGGATCGGGCTCCTGGCTCGACAGCCTGACCCTTAGGCCGTATGACTGGATATCATCATTTCCGAGTGCTGATGCTGAAAAAAACAGCATCATTGCCATGCAAATAATTATCAATCGTCTCATTTTTACCCTCCTTTTGTTATAATCTTACCATCCATTAGTCTTTCTATCCTATCTGCGTGTTTTGCAATATTTTGATCATGCGTGACCATGATTATCGTCTTCTTCTTTTTCCTGTTGAGATCCTTTAAGAAATGGATTACGTTTATCCCTGCTTTTGAGTCCAGATTTCCTGTCGGTTCGTCAGCAAGGATTATGTCCGGGTCGCATGAAAGCGCCCTTGCAATAGCCACTCTCTGCTGCTGGCCACCGGAAAGTTCGGTTGGCTTGTGGCCTGTCCTGTCTCCCAGCTCAACCATCTCAAGAAGTTCTTTTGCTTTCTTTCTTCTGGTCCTTTCAGGATAATTCTGAAATGTCATTGGAAGCATGACATTCTCAAGAGCATTGAGGGTATTTATCAGGTTGAACTGCTGGAATATGAAGCCAATCTTCTTGCCTCTTATCTGCGCCAGCCTGCTCTCTGTTAGTTCAGATATGTCCTGGCCCTCAAGTAATATTGTGCCTTTGGTTGGAATATCCAGACAGCCAATCATGTTCATGGCTGTCGACTTTCCAGAGCCGGACGGACCCATTATAGATATGAATTCTCCGTCCTTAATCGAGATTGTCAGGCCTCTTAGTGCAGGAACCTCTACATCTCCCATCTGGTATATCTTCCAAACATCAGTCAGCTTGATTATTGTTCCGTCTTTTGCCATATCATCACATCCGGGCAATCTTGTTTTATATAGTTTTCTTTTTAAGCTCGTCTATTGTCGAATGAATCCTGTCGAACATCTTTTCCAGCTGAAGCATCTGTCTATAATATCTCTTTATTATCCTGAACTTCTCAATCTCTTTCTTACCCATATCCTTTTCCTTATATCTTTCAATCAACCTCGGCAGCTTCTCTTTTACCGGCAGAACCTCCTTTTGGTAAGCCATATCAAATTTCTTCTGCATAATCCTGAAGATGTCCTTGTCCATGTAAAAAAATACCTTTTTAGTACCTGGTTTTTTCCTCCTCTCGATGACCCCAATACCCTCGAGTATCTTCATCTTGTTGAGTATAGATGCCAGACAATACCCTGTCTTCTTCGACAGCTGGTCCATCGATAGCTCTCCAGGTTCTATGAAGAGTATTCCAACCAACTTGGCACTGAGCCTATCCAGACCGAAATCTGAAAAAATGTCAGTCATGAAATCTATGAATTCCTGTTCGAGTCTTTGCATTTTTACAAAATTTACTATTTTTTGAATATAGTAAATTTTTGTTTTTTATATATTTTTCGCCATTGATGCATGGATTTTTAGAAAAGGCATATTCACTGTATAAAATTTTAAAAAGGCCAAAGCATTTCGCAGGACGAATGGAGGCATACGAATTCATAAATCAATACAGGGTCTTTTTTGAACTTTTAATTACGTTAGCTATATTGATGTGCTGTAGCCTAATCTATATCTGGGTAGACAGGCTTGTGCGTCTCTGCTCTTATCATGGCCTTAAGTATTTCAGGAACGCTTTTTTTTTCTATGGAATCGGTTTTTTGTTCTATTTTATCCTGAACTGGACTATAATCTCATTCAATATACGCAATGTGGCCTATCCAGCATATATTCTGCTGTTGTTTGTGTTCAACTATACTATCTGTGTTGCCGGATTCTATCTGATATACAGCCTTGTCTGGAAAAAGTTCGAATGCATAGACATACATGCTATTGTCAGCAGACAGTGCAGGTCAAAGTCAATTTTTTTGCATCTGACAGCTCTTTTGGTCTCTTTTCTTGTGTTATTGTTCGATAGTTTCCTTCCTCTCTACATTGTCCAGATGATAGTGCATGTGGCTGCAATCGTATTGATATTCCTTTTGATACATAGCTCACGAATGAAAAAGAAAAGGCGATTCCTGACACTTTATCTGATAATCATGCTTATCGCTTTCATCGGATGGGTGGTGAACTTCTATGGATATCTCTTCGAGGAGTCTATTGAAGGATTCTGGATATACAGGAGGGTAATCACTGCAGCGCTTTTCTTTGTGTTCCTGTACGGCGTAGGCATAACTGTGAGAAAAAATGACAGAAATAGTTGTGGTTAATTCTTTTCGGGGCGGTACCGGAAAATCGACAATAACAAGCAATCTTGCAAGTTTCCTGGCAAGTTCAGGGAAGAGAGTGGTCATAATAGACAGCGATATAAACAGCCCCAGCATCCATACCCTTTTCGGCCTTGGTTCATCTGATTTTTCTGAGACCTTCAGCGATTATATCTTCGGCAAATGCCGGATCAACGATACTGTCTATGATATCTCAAATGTCCTGGGCCTTCCTGAGGACCAAATATTACTTGTCCCTGCATCGACTGAGCTTGCAAATATCGCTCATAATATTAGTTCGAAAAAGAACCAGAACATGGTCAGGAAAGCAATAGATGAGATCAATCTCGAATTCGGTCCTGATTATATCTTCATCGATACCCATCCTGGAATAAATGAACAGGTTCTTTTAGTCACCTCGCTAGCAGACAAGGTGCTCACAGTAATCAGGCCGGACAGGCAGGATTATGCAGGATCAGCAGTCTCTGCTGAAGTCACATCAAAGCTTGGCAACAAGTCTTTCTTCATCATGAACAAGGTTCACAGGAAGCTTAACCAGTCAAGGGTAAAAAAGAGCATCGAAGATAATCTCAAGATAAATATCGTCGGAGCGCTTCCTTTTGATGAAGAGATACTTTTTTCTGAGAGCAGATACATAATTGTTATGAGATATCCAGAACATAAATTCAGCCAGGTCATAAAAAGGCTGGCTGCTAAGGTTTTTGGTATAGAGCCCAAAGAGTATATAGAAGTCATATACAATCTTCTCAAAAAGATCAAGAAAAACAAGAACAGAATGACTGCTGAGAAAATATTCCTTGCCTCAAAACTCAGGAAAAATGTGTTCGATGATTATTTCAGGCTCATACAGGAAAAGGGACTGGTGATGCGGAGCAATGACAAAGAGCCTTATCAGTATGTGGTCTCTCCAAGAGGGCACAAGTATCTTTCTGAATATTCTGTTATTGTCAATTTTATAGGTAATTTCGGGCTCTGAGTGCCTCTTGTCAGAAACGATGATTCTGCTTCCGGCGCTGTCCCTAAAGTACCGTTTGTGTATATTATTAAATCCTATTGCGTTTTCACTTCGTGAAAACTCCATCTGGTCCTACGCTTTTGGGAATGAATTCCCAAA
>CAYMIF010000023.1:0-31312 GCA_964390375.1 uncultured Methanosarcinales archaeon | reverse complement strand
CGCCAACCATAAATGGTTGGCTTAGCCCAACTGAGAATATTGCCTAAAGATATATCCTCGTGCACAGACGCATAGGATTTCATATTAGCTGCTCTTTGTATAATATTATTCTTCCCAGAAAAGAAAAAAGAGAAAACGGCATTGCCGCTTTCTCCCCGCATCCCCGTTCAGTATGAAGAGGGGTTATTCGAAGCTATTTTGGCGTTTGCCTGGATTGCTTCTGATCCGATTTTTCTATATATGAGCATAAAAAAGAACGGCTCCCTTGGGTGTGTTGTGTGGGGGGTGGTTAGAAACAAGAATTATCAAGTTCTTTCCGGGAGCCCTCTTTTTTAATAACAATATTGCATAACTAGTATATAAATATTTCGGTTTCGTATACGAAAAAGTATACTAATATAAAAAATAGCACACAAAAACAATGATTTTCATTAGAAAAATCGAAAAATAAAAAGCTTTATAAATACCCTGTTTTTTTAGAGCAGAATATGGTAATAAATCAGTCAAGGTCAAAGCAGAAAAGAACAGGAAAGGTCTACAGACCAGCAAGAGCAAAAAGGCTGTATGAGACTGGCCGTCCGCCGATACTGACAAGACTGGCCGAAAAAAGGCAGATGAAGCTTGTCAGGACAATGGGCAGGAACTACAAGAACAAGCTGCAAAGCTCTGATATTGTCAATGTTTTTGACAACAAGACAAAAAAGGCGATAAAGGTCAAGATTCTCAATGTTGTAGAGAACAATGCAAACAGGCATTATGTCAGAAGAAACATACTGACCAAAGGCTGCATAGTGGACAGTGAAAAAGGAAAAGTAAGGATAACATCCAGGCCTGGCCAGGACGGAACCCTAAACGGAGTCTTTGTCTGAATATCTAATCTGAACATTTCTATTCTAATTATTATACCCATTCTAATTATGATTTTAATTGTTTCTCTAAAAAGTAACTTGCTTCCATAAACCTTAAATAGAGACAGAATTTTTGCAGGTTAATGAAAGCATTAGGGATATGCATAGGAGCATCAACACTGACAACAGCCATCACTGATTCTGATGGCAGAAAGATTAATCTTGAATCCTCAAGCACGATGGCCCATGAAGGCAATCCAAAAAAAGCCATCATGAAATATTTCTCATCAATAAATATTTCAGATATAGGCACTGTTCTTGTGACTGGCAGAAAATTCCGCAGCATGATGGCCCTCAGCACGATCGCTGAGCCAGAAGCAGTAGAAGCAGCACTTGAGTATATAGGCGCAGCAGGAAACTACGACACAGTTGTCAGTGCAGGAGGAGAGAACTTCATGGTCTACTCCCTGGACAATGAGGGAAAAATAACAAAGGTCATGACAGGCAACAAGTGTGCATCAGGAACAGGCGAATTCTTCCTGCAGCAGATACGAAGGATGGGCCTGTCAGCAGATCAGGCATTAAAAGAGGGAAAAGACAAGGAACCATATCAGATATCAGGCAGATGCAGTGTTTTTTGCAAGTCAGACTGCACGCATGCTCTCAACAGAGGCACGAAAAAAGGCGAAGTGATCTCCGGCCTCTGCAGGATGATGGCCAACAAGGTGACCGAGCTTCTTTCAAAGACAGAATACAATGATATCCTGGTGATCGGCGGATGCGCAAAGAACTTAATCATGATGGACTGGCTTAAAAAATCATTGAAAAGCATCACAATTCCTGATGAAGCCATGATATTCGAGGCATTGGGTGCAAGCATACTGGCACATTCCAGGAAGACCAGGAAGATAGACAGAGAAAACCTATTTTCCCAGGGAAAATCAAGGTTCTCGTTCCACGAGCCACTGTCAAAGTACAAAGACAAGGTAAAGTTCAACAAGTTGGAAAGGGGAACGCCAAATGCCGGTGATGAATGCATAATCGGGCTGGACTGCGGGTCGACCACCACAAAGACAGTGATAATCAGGACCTGCGACAATAAGATTCTCGCATCAGACTACCTCAGGACCGAAGGCGATCCGGTCCGGGCAGCAGTCAACTGTTACAGCTCCATGAAAAAGCAGCTGGATGGTGTCAGACTCAATATAATAGGACTCGGAGTCACTGGCTCTGGTCGGCAGATCGCAGGTCTGCATGCACTGACAAAAGGCATAATAAACGAGATAATAGCGCATGCAAAAGCAGCAGTGTTCTTTGACCAGGATGTTGACACGATATTTGAGATAGGAGGCCAGGACGCTAAATACACATATCTCACCAACGGAGTAGCATCAGACTATGCGATGAACGAAGCATGCTCAGCAGGAACAGGCTCATTTATCGAGGAATCTGCTCAGGAGACTCTAAACGTGCATTATACAAAGATAGGAGATATCGCGCATAAGGCAAAGAAGCCGCCGAATTTCAATGACCAGTGCGCAGCATTCATATCAAGCGATATCAAGAATGCATCCCACGAAGGGATATCGACTGAAGATATAATCGCAGGTCTTGTATATTCAATATGCATGAATTACGTGAACAGGGTGAAAGGCCAAAGGACTGTCGGAAAGAAGGTATTCATGCAGGGAGGGGTATGCTACAACCGTGCTATCCCTGTCGCGATGGCTGCGCTCACAGGAAAAGAGATTATTGTACCGCCAGAGCCTGGCCTCATGGGCGCATTTGGTGTCGCGCTTGTGGTCAGGGAAAAGATAGACCTGGGTCTTATGGAAAAGCAGGCATTCGACCTTGATAACCTGATAGATCGAAAGGTCGTATACAAGAATAGCTTCACTTGTCATGGGGGAGATGAAGGCTGCGACCGAAAATGCAGGATAAACATGATGGAGATTGAGGGCAGGAGCTATCCTTTCGGAGGAGCATGCAACAGGTACTACAACATGCGCTTCAAGATAGCAGCAGACCCGCAGAGCAGAGACCTCGTGAAACTGAGGCAGGACCTGGTCTTCAGAAAATTTCTGAAAGCACAGAATCCAGAGCATGGAAAAACCATCGGAATACCAAAGAGCATGAACCAGAATACCCTGTATCCGCTCTATTACAATTTCTTTGCAAGGCTAGGATTTCGGGTGATCCTGGCAGACGAGCCATCTCCAGAAGGTATGGAAAAGATTGCAGCAGCCTTCTGCTACCCCATGGAGATTGCGCATGGGATGTTCAAGGACTTAATAGACAAAAATCCGGACTATATATTCATGCCCCATGTCCAGGAGCTGCATGTCAAGGATGACGATTATGACAACAAGAAAAAGGCCTGTGTCTTTGCCCAGGCTGAGCCCTATATCATGAGAACGACATTCAAACGGGAATCACTGCCCAAATTCATAACACCAGTCCTGAACTTTGCAAAGGGTTATGCTTCGCAGGAGCATGTCTTCCTGACAATAGCAAGAAAGCTGGGACAGGATGAAAAAAAGGCCAGGGAAGCCTTCAGGTTCGCAACCAAGCAGCTTGAGGATATGCTAAGCGAATTCAAGGCCATCGGAAGAAAGGCACTTGCAGAACTAGAGAAGGACCAGGACCGCTTTGCTGTTGTTCTGTTCGGCAGGCCATATAATGCATTTGCTGGCGAGGCGAATCTTGGCATACCGCACAAGTTCGCATCCCGCGACATCATGATTATCCCTCATGACTTCCTGGACTCTGACAATCTTCCCAGCTATGAGAACATGTACTGGGCCCATGGCCAGAATATACTCAAGAGCGCACGATTTGTAGTAAAGCATAAGCAGCTCTTCGGAGTATACATAACAAATTTCAGCTGCGGCCCGGACTCATTCATAGTCCAGTACTTCCGAAACATCATGGGAGTCAAGCCCTCGCTCACACTTGAGCTGGACAGCCACAGCGCTGACGCAGGAATAAACACGAGGATCGAGGCTGCATTGGATATCATGAGAAGTTATATTCAGCTCGACCTGCTCGGGAAGATCAAGCATGAATCAGATGATTTTGTTCCGATGAAAATAATCGAGAAGAACAGCCGCTATCTTGTAAAAGACCAGGAAGGGAATACCTATCCCCTAAATGACGACCGTGTCGAGGTCATACTGCCTTCGATGGGAAAGCTTTCGACTGCCATGATGGAATCTGTGCTCAAGGGCTTTGGGATAAATGCAAAAGCGCTTCCTGTACCGAGCATGGAGACCCTGAAGATCGGCCGCGCCAACACTAGCTGCAAGGAATGCCTGCCTTATATTTTGACCACAGGCTCCATGCTTGAATATCTAAACAACAAAGGCACAGATGAAAAGAAGATCCTCTTCTTCATGCCAAAGAGCAGAGGCCCATGCAGGCTGGGCCAATACCACATAAGGATCAATGACCTGATCAGGTCCAAGAGACTGAACAATGTTGCAGTATGGTCTTTGGATGACAAGAATTCATATGGTGGCATGGGAGCCAGGTTCACGTATTTCGGCTGGATAGGGATAGTCATGTCTGATCTTGCAGAAGACATGAAAAATGCTATATTTGCTCTTGCAGAGGACAGGGAAAAAGGCCTGAAGATTTTTCATCAGGAATACAAAAAGATCCTGGACTCATTCCAGACACTTCGGCAAAAGAAGATATTTGACCAGATGAAACGCTCAGCTAAGGAATTGAGAAAGATAAGGCTAAAGAGACCGATAACTGAAGCCAAGTTTGTCTCGCTCATTGGTGAGATATTTGTCAGAAAAGAGGATTTTTCAAGGCTTGATCTTCTTGACAGGCTGGCAGATAACGGATTTGTGGTCAGGACTGCACCAGTCGGAGAATGGCTCTATTACATCAATTACCTGAACAAGAACAATGTGCTTGAAAAAAGATTCAACACGATGAGATATCACATATCTGATTTTATCCAGCAGAAGCTGGAGAGGAAGATAAAGGAGATCTTCAGGGAATCAGGACTGATCCATTTCGAGGAGCTGATAGAGGTCGAAAAGACAATACAGCATTCAAGGCACCTCATTCCAGAGGACCTTACTGGAGAGGCCATATTGACTGTCGGAATCGGCCTAAGAGAGATAATAAACGACTCTCATGGGGTGATATCCATAGGTCCTTTCGCCTGCATGCCGTCAAGGTTTGCAGAGAGCATGCTCAATTCTGAGATGAACATAGACGGAAAATCAAAAGGCGCAAAAAAGGACTTAAAATCTGAGTACAATGGCCTCAGCAACCTTCCGTTCCTGGCAATCGAGACTGACGGCAACCTGTTTCCGCAGATAATCCAGTCAAAGCTTGAGATATTCATGCTTCAGGCTGACAGGCTTGCAGAGAAAGTGAAGTCTTCAGCTTAAGAGAAGATGTATTCTTTTTCTTGACACATGTGAACTATATCACATTTTCCGCCTGTTTTCGTCTATTATTATACAAAATATAGTTATGTTACCTCCAATACCAGGTGATATGATAGAAATGGCAGAACACAAAAATATCCGCGCAGCAGTGCTTGGAGGGCCGGGGATGGTAGGAAGGACGTTTGCGACCATCCTCGCAGAGCATCCTATGCTCAGCCTTGAGCTGATAGTCGGAAAGAGCAGCGCAGGAAAAGACTACCAGAGTGTCCACGAAAAGAAGGAAGCCAGACTGGCAGAGGCATACCCTGACGTCTGGCAGCCGAGGCCATGTCCAAAAGGTCTTGATGGACTGATGGTCGAGGCATATGCAGATACCGACAGGCTTGTATCTGAGATGAAAGACAGGGACATAAAGGTCGTGTTCTCTGCTCTTGACAACAAGAGGTGGGCCTGGGAGATTGAGAAGAGCAGCGCAGAAGCAGGACTATACGTGTTCTCCAATTGCGGCCAGCACAGGCTTGACCCAGACATCCCCTTGATTGTGGCTGAGGTCAATCCAGAAACATCAAGCCTCATCTTTCAGCAGGAACATTACAGACGATCAGGAGGTTTCATAATTAAGAACGCCAACTGCTCAACCATCGGTCTGGCGCCTGTGCTCGCAGCTATAAGAAAAGGATATGAAAGAGATACAGGCAAGCCTCTGACAGCTGACGTGAATGTTTCGACGATCCAGTCATTGAGCGGAAGAGGCGACACAGCCTATCCTCTCAAAGACATAAGAGGCAACCCATATTCAGAGATAGGCGGTGAAGAGCCGAAGATGACCAGAGAATCTGCAAAGATTCTCGGGGACCAAAGGACGCCAGTCTATGCCATCTGCACAAGAGGCTATCATGCCATAGGCCATCTTGAGCTGATGACGATCAGGCTTCCCCAGGCAGTCACCCGAAACCAGGTAGAGGCATGGTTCACAGGATATGAAAATCCGGTTGAAGGCCTCGGTCTTCCAACAAGCCCGAACAGGCTGTTTCAGATGACCTACAGCCCGACAGATATCAGGCAGGAATCAGCATTCGAACACGGCATGGGAATGACCATCAGGCAGATCAAGATTGATTCAGCCTCCAACCAGGGCAATTTCGAACCTGGCCAGGATGAGACCGCGCTCTATTCCAGAGGAGACATACTGAAGATCTCTACAGTCTCAAACAACCTGGTACGCGGAGCTGCAGGTGCATCTGTCCAGAATTTCGAATATGTCTTAAGGTGTCATCATGAGCTGTTCAGATGAAGAGGCATGTCAAGAAGCAGTTTCAGAAGATCTTCTTCTTTTTTTCAGACACAAGGACTATAGACAGCCCAAACAGCACAACGTATGCCAAGACAGGGATGAAATAGAAGCTGACAAAGTCGAGTTTCACAAGATCCAGGACAATCATGATGGTCGATGAATATATTGCGGCATTCAAGGATTTCCTGAAAGGGAACCTGTATCTTGCTAAAAGGACAACAAGATAAGCAACAATCGCAAACAGGACAATCAGGAACATGTACTTCAAGATATAGAGAACAAAATAAGCTACAAGGAACACAGGCAAGAGCAGGTAAAGGATGTCCCGGACCAGCTTCAGCAGGTATTCTGTGTCTTCAAGGTCAGAGAACTCAACCGCTTTCGGCTTATTTGAGACGCAGAGCCTTCCAAGGACCATGCAGCTGAGTGACTTTCTGTATATGCCGTTCTCATTTATCAGGAGATTCTCATCAGTATAGTTACGTTTGCTCATGACAATGACATTATGTTCTGGCAGGACGATCGGTTCAGTCAGATTGAAATTCAGTCCAACCTCAAGCTCATCGATCTTTTCGATCTCTGTCGTCAGCCTGTCCTGGATCTGTGCGATATCGACCATGAATAGAAGGGAAGTCAGGACAAACGCGATGATGAGCAGTGTGAGGATATATGAGACAGCATGCGAAAGCCGCTTGTTCGTGAACATATGATAGTTATCAGGCCAAAATGAATAGAAAAAGCTGCGTATGAACTGCCGAAGGGACCTTGATGCAGGACTAACCTTCTCCTGTTCCTCTTCCGGGTTCGCAAGCTTATTCTTTTTCATGTAAGCTGCTGTTAGCACAAGATATTTATATGTTTTTGGATAATCTTAAAATAAGGTAAGGAAAAATTACAACGATATCACAGCTCAGGGAAATATTCGGGTCATATGCAAAGGCCCAGGAGATACTGCTGGTGATAGAAGGAGCAAAGCCTGCTGCCAGGCAGGGTTTCTATCCTCAGGAGCTGGCAGCAGTCGAGAGCTTCTGCCAGGAGCATTCACTGGTGCTTGTGAGGCCTAAGTTCAAGATAGTCCTGACAGACACAAAAGAAGAGGGAGAATACTCAAACAGGGGCGAGATGGTGCCTGAATCAGACCCAAGGAAGGGCATGCATTTTGTCTACATCTCAAAAAGCGAGGAGAACGCGTATTATGCAGCATACTTTGAGCAGACCAACAACATCCAGGGGCTTGGACAACTGCTCGGATATCCAGACTGCTGCATAGATTTCTTTGTGAAGAATTTCTCCAGGAAAAACCCTGAGCCGACCCACAGGCCAAAGAACATATACACAGACATCACGAAGCGCAGCAAGGACATAACAATACTCAGCCACTTTCCATGCTGCTCAGACTGCAGGAGCAGCATCTCTTTAGCAAGAAGATATCTCGAAATCATAAGAAAGAACGACCCAGAACATGCAGCGATGATCGAGAGCGAGCTTTCGATGCAGACCGAAAGTTAAAATACTTCCATATTCCAAAAAAAACCATACATTCATCATCCAACGATCGCGATCAGGTCTTTTCTTTCTGAGATCATCTTGAATTCCCCGAATATCTCCTTCATGATCTTCAGGAATTCATCTGCTTTTGAAGACCTGCGCAGTATTGTTATAGCAAATCTTTTTTTCCCGACCCTGGCAATCTCCATGAGCGCCTTTCTTAAGTCAGTAAAGTTCTGTGCTGCTGTGACAGAGACCACGACATCGAAATAGGAATCAGGAAAAGGAAGCTGTTCTGCTCGGCCCTGCAAAGCATGTATCTTCTTTTCAGCCAGCTCCACCAGTTTCTTTGAAGGATCGATTCCGACAACATCGCAACCCCAGTCCCCGAAATACGGCCCGCACCCGACATCCAGCAGCCTGTCAGATGCCTTGATCAAAAGGTTCTTCTTGATGATATCTATCTTCTTTTTCTGCTCATCGCGATGAAGCTCAGCATATCCGGACGATATCTCGTCATAGTATCCCATATCACACAATAAACCTAATTATTATAAATAGCTTTCCTAACGGTCTTGTTCAACTGCATGTCATATTTTTCCGCAACATATAAATAACCCGCCCCATTCTCAAAACCCAAAATGGACGAAAAGAAGAAAGCGAAAGGCATATCAGTAAAAAAGTCAGAGAACTTCTCTTCCTGGTATTCAGACCTTGTCCAGAAGGCTGAGCTGGCAGACCTGCGCTACAACATAAAGGGCTTTGTCTGCTACATGCCATGGGCAGTCATGTCTATCAAGAAGATGTATGAAAAATACGAAAAGGAGATGGAAGACAAAGGCCACCTCCCGCTCACCATGCCCTCGCTTATCCCTGAATCGAATTTCCATCTTGAAGCGCAACATGTCGAAGGTTTCGCCCCTGAGGTATTCTGGGTCACTGAGCACGGTGATGGAGAGAGATTCGAGGAGAAACTCGCTCTCAGGCCGACATCAGAGACAGCGCTCTACAAGATGTACTCGAAATGGATCCGCTCCTACAACGACCTTCCTTTCAAGAGATACCAGTCATGCCAGGTATGGCGATACGAAGGCAAGATGACCCGGCCATTCCTCAGGGCCAGGGAATTCCACTGGATCGAGGCTCACAATGTATTCGAATCGCTCGAAGACGCAAAAGCGCAGGTGATCGAGGACATGGAGATAACATACAGTATGCTGCAGGATGAGTTCGCGATCCCGATAATATTCTTCCAGAGGCCTGAATGGGACAAGTTCCCGGGTGCTGTGCATACATATGCATCTGACGCACTCCTGGAATCAGGAAAGGTGATACAGCTTCCTTCCACCCACCTTTTGGGCCAGAACTTCTCAAAGCCGTTTGACGTGAGCTTCACAGACAAGGACGGAAAAAAGCAGTACGGCTACATAACATGCTACGGTCCAGCTATATCCAGGATCTACGGCGCCATGATCTCTGTGCTCGGCGATGACCAGGGCCTTGTGCTTCCTTTCGACCTGGCTCCTGTGCAGATAGTGATAGTTCCGATAATCACGAAGGACAGGGAAAAGGATGTGGATAAGAGATGCAAAGAGCTCCAAAAGATATTCAAAGGAAAATATTCAGTCAGATATGACGACCGCGACCTCACTGCAGGCGAGAAATTCAATGAATGGGAGCTCAAAGGCGTACCGATACGAATCGAGATCGGACCCAAGGATCTTGAGAAGGACCAGGCAGCAGTCAAGGTAAGGAACAGGAAGAAGAAAGAATTCATCCCATCAAAGGACCTAAAAGCATATGTAGACAATATAGCACACAGATTCACAGATGAGCTGAAATCAGCGCACGCGCAGAGGTTCGACTCCCTGATCAAGAGATGCGAAGACCTTGATTCTGCAAAAAAAGCGATTGACAGCGGAAAGATCGTGGCCAGCGGGATATGCTCTATTGGCATGGACGGCTACAGCTGCGCTGAGAAGATAGAGAAGAAGACAGGAGGCCTGATCAGAGGCACCAAGGTCACAAAAGACAAAGAGGACAAGATAAAGTTCAAAACCTGCATAGGCTGCAATAAGCAGGCAGGATCAACAGTATATATCGCAAAAAGCTATTGAGAGGTGTATTTTCATGGTGACTGAACCAGAGAGTATGGATGAGCTTGTATATTTCACGAACAGGACAATAGATGACGGGAAAATCAAAGCCTGGGTCTATCGTGCAGAATGCCCGGAATGCCACAAGGCAAAGATGGGAAAGCCGGTCGCAAAAGGCAAGGTCAAGACAAGGGCAAAGGAATACGTCTGTCCTGAATGCGGACATACAGAAGAGAAGCAGGAGCATGAGGAAAAGCTTATGCTTGAGATCAAGTTCAAGTGCCCTTACTGTGGAAAAGAAGACGAGACTACTGCACCTTACAAGAGAAAGACCTTCGCAGGTGTCCCGTCATACGTTTTCGAGTGCACAGGCTGCGGAAAAAAAATCGGCATCACAAAGAAGATGAAGAGCAAGAAGAAGTGATTGGATTTTTTCTCTTTTTCTTTTTAATTAGAAAATCAAATCAGATATTAAAAAAACACTCACTGCTTTTTCTTCCTAGGCACCGGCTCGCCCCGAATCTCCTTCAGGATAAGCTTGTTGCTGTATATCCTGGCAATCCGTCCGAACCTGGTCTTGTACTTCACCCTGACTGAACCCAGCCGCACTGAGCCGATTACCTTGAGCTTAGGTGTTATCTCATAGCTGATTATCCTCTCCTCAAAAGGCTCAAGAGTCTCGATGGACCACTTCAGAAGGGTGCCTTTTTTCTGATGCGAGATCATCTTGTCAGGCTGAAGTGTACCCAGGGTGAATTTGTTTGATACCTTAACAAATGGAGGTGTATGATCGACAATCTTTATGTTGTCGATAATAGAGTTTGTCCTGTTTTTTATATGGACCAATATCTTAAAACCAATCTGGTCGTCATGCTCCTTGATGATCATCTCATGCGATTCCTTCCTGACGACCAACGGGCTCCTGAAAACATAATATAGAATGATTCCGACCAGGACAAGAACGATGATCGCGACCAGCGGCCTGTAGTTTGTGGTGACCGAGAATTCTGCCTGGTCCTGCGGCCCAAGTGACATCCTCCACTGGTAATGCCTCTCTCCATCGATGAAAACCACTTCTGCCTTAGGATCTGTTGAAGAGAGGACCTGGGTCAGGTAATTGATAGGATAAGTCACATTCTTGGTAAATCTTAGTGTTCCGTCATTCTTGAATCTCATGACCTCTGTCTTCTTGAGGAAGCGATCCTCGACAACTTCTGACTCTTCGTGGATATCATAATATCCTTCAATCACAACCTGTCTGCTGACTGGTGCATATGTCCAGTTCTTTGAAGGTATGGATATCTTTACTATGATCTGGTCTACGACCGGAGGCTGCAGCGGATCATATTCAAGTGCATAGGTCTTTTCAGCCTTTTTCAGCGGACCCAGTACAAACACATCTTCAACATTGTTCTCTGGATTCACAGTAGTATCGATATCAACAGTCATATCAGTGATGTTCAGGACATTCCTGTTGATCAATGTCACTGTGATATAGGATTTTTTCCGCGGGTCTGAGCTCGGCCTCACATCAACATCATAGTTTATGCTTGGAAGCCATTCCCTGACTATGGGCTCTGCACTCTTGACCTCGAATACAAGGCCCAGGGAGTGCCTCTCTTCTTCAATTGATGAACTTAAGACAACAGTGAGATTATGCGATGTCAGATAGGTAGTTCCGATATCATCAAGAGCTGGCTTGATATAATATGTAGCTTTCTTGGTCTCACCTGGATCTAACGAGAACCCTTTCGTATATATCGGAGGAAGCACCTCGACATTCCATTTCACATCGATGATTTCACTGAGATATACCTGAGCAGTCTCCTTGGCTGCATTATTTGTCACATAAACATTGAACATGGCACGTTGCTGGCCGTCATCATATATCACATCGACAACAGGCTCTACTCTTGTCTCGATGATATCCCTAGCGAAAACGCTTCCGCTAAGAAAGACTAGAAAAAAAACAACCATAATTAGCAGATTCTTTCTGATTTTCTCCCACCTAGGCTGGATAATGTTATTATTGATTTAAAAACTTTTCGGAAAATGCTTGTACTGACTTGATGATCTCATATCGATTTTCATCCTAAAGACAGAAAGATTTAAATAGAAGCTGGAACTTAAAAACAAGAATATGACACAAGCTGACATGTTAGGCACAGGAAAACATGTTAGCTTCAGCTCTGGGTTCTATTATTATTTTTTTTGGTAGATCCGGGAATATTCTTTTTTAAGCCCGGATTTGCAAGGATAAGTTTCTATACAAAGCTATAATTCTTTGTGGTTCGGGTAAAAAAGATGTTCCCTTCGGTCCAGGGCAGATTTAGGAGGGAATAACATGCAGGACACGATCAAGCAAAAACAGCAGGAGAGCTACAGGCAGGTAGCAAAGCAGGAACCAAAACAAAGGACTATAGTTGACATAGAAGGCGTAAGGATTGGCGGACCACATCTTGTCGTGATCGCAGGTCCTTGCGCAATAGAAGGAAAAGAGCATTTCCTGGAATCTGCAAAGCAGGTCTCAGAAGCAGGAGCAGACATCATACGCGGAGGTGCGTTCAAGCCTCGCGCAAGCCCTTACAGCTTCCAGGGACTTGGCGAAGAGGGATTGAATTATCTGTCCATTGCTCACTCATTATATGGAAAACCGACAATCACCGAAGCGACAGGAGAAAGGACAGCTGCCCTTGTAGCTCCCAGGACCTCGATAATCCAGGTCGGATCTAAGAACTCGCAGAACTATGAGCTTCTAAAATACGTGGGTGAGATTTCTGCAAGAAGGAACCAGCCAGTCCTTCTCAAGAGGCATTATGCAGGATCCATTGTAGAGCTTCTGCAGTCAGCAGAATACATCGCGAGTGAAGGAGGAGAAAACATAATCCTGTGTCTTAGGGGAACGAGGACCACAGACAACCCGACAAATGGAGGTTCAAGGTACACTCCTGACTTCTACGAGATACCTAATTTGAAGAAGATGACACACCTGCCTGTGATTGCAGACGTATCCCATCCTGCAGGCGACAGGAGCCTTGTCAAGGAATATGCAATGCAGGCAGTCGCAGCAGGTGCTGACGGTCTTATGATTGAGTCCTGCATAGACCCGGACAAAGCAAGATGCGATGCAAAGCAGATGATCACGCCGCAGGAACTGGGTGACATTGTGCAAGGCAGCAGGGGTCTGCATCAATATCTTTCAGCACAGGGTTACAGGCACTAGTCCATATCAGCAAGACTGCAGATCCCTATCCCTGAAAAGAATGTTTCAGCTTCCGGCAAAAGTTTTATAAATGAGCACACGACACTCGTAAGATTGCAAGAGGTAAACAAGATGAAATACGAGACAAAGAGCATACTCATCGGCAGGATGAAAAGAGAGAGCAAGGAGGACCTTGACCGGCCCTGCTTCATTTCGATGTTCAATGATAATGACCCTCACAAGACAGGAGAGGTCCCTAAAAAAAGGCTTGACATCGAGCACATAACCAGGATCAGGATAAAGGGTCTTGATGTCGACTATCTTCTGCTTGGGAATGACATACTGATAAATGACCTCAAGTCAGTAGATATAGACCAGAACGCAACAGAGATCCTGATCACTGGCAATCAAGAAACAGTCTGATCAATATCTTTTATCTTATATTTAGAATACTTATCTTATTCTTGCACCGTCGCCGATATCGACCTTGATTATCTCTGCGTCTGACTTCAAGATATCACGGCTGTTCACGACAACCTCATGGTTGCGGACCTTCAGCTTGTACAAAGAGAAATCTTCAATAGTTATCTCATCAGCGGATTCGGCTTTCCTGTCATAGTAGACAATCTCGCCCGGTTTAGTGTCTTTTGGCTCAAGTATAGTCACCTTATCACCAAGCTCTGCAGCTAGAAGCATGCCCTGGCTGTAGATTCCACGGATCTTTGCAGGTTTCAGATTATAGACCACGATAAGCTTTCTTCCGACCAGCTCATCTGTTTTGTAATATCCCCTAAGACCAGCGACCAATGTCCTTTTCTCTCCGCCAAGATCAATCCGAAGAATCATCAGCTTGTCTGAATCAGGATGGTCCTTTGCTTCGACTATCTCTGCAGCCTTCAGAAGAAGTCTCTTCTCTTTCTGCTCCTTTTTTTCTTTCTTTGCCTTATCTTCTTTCCCGCTCAAATCATCTTCTTCCTGCAAGACATCCTCGATCTTCTTCAGAAGTATCTCAGGCTTGTTGATCTCGTATTCATATGTATTGAACTTCAGGTCCTGCCATGAAAGCGGATTGAGATTAAGCTGCTTTTCAAGAGCATCTGAAAAAGCAGGCATGACCGGCTTTAGAAGACCACACACGATCTTCATGATGTTGAACATAAGCCCGCAGATCGCCTCGACCCTGTCCCTGTCGGTCTTGATGAGCTTCCACGGCTCATTGTCCTGAAAATATTTGTTTCCCATAGCTGATATCGCCATGATCTCCCTTATTGCTTCCTTGTAGTTGCAGTCATAAAAAAGCTCCCTTATCTTTTCGACCTTCTCATCGATCTTTCCGATGATCTCCTTGTTGTCATCGAATCGTTTGAACCTGCCGTCGAAATTCTTGTTGATATATGTCTGTATCCTATAGCAGAAGTTGCCGAAATTCCCGACCAGGTCATTGTTTATCTTGTCCCGGAAATCTGAGAAATCCAGGTTGATGTCCATCATCTTGCGCGAAAGCATCGAGCAGTAATAGTATCTTAGATATTCTGGATTGTACTGGCTGGCAAATTCCTCTGCAGTGTAGAACGTGCCTCTGGACTTGCTCATCTTCTTGTCTCCGACATTGAGGAATCCGTGCACCATGATGTTGTGCGGAAGATCGAACTCAACGCCCATGAGCATCGCTGGCCAGAAAAGGAAATGGAAATAGATTATGTCTTTTCCGATGAAGTGTATGATCTTGGAATCATCACCACCCTTCCAGTACTGCTCTGTCGAGACAACATGATCCTTGCAATAGTTCTCAGTGGATGATATGTATCCAATAGGCGCATCCATCCAGACATAGAGGTACTTGTCAGTCTCGCCAGGTATCAGGAATCCGAAATAGGGAGCATCACGTGTTATGTCCCAGTCCTGCAATCCACCGTCTACCCAGTTCATGACAGAATTGACGATCTCAGGCTGGAGGTTTTGGTTTCCTTTCAGCCACTGCCTAAGCCTGTCCTCAAAATCAGACAGCCGAAAGAAATAATGATTGGACTTTCTCATGACTGGTTCTGCTCCGCATATCGAGCAAAGGGGATTGATCAGGTCAGTGGACTTGTAGGAGGTTCCGCATGACTCGCACACATCGCCGTACTGCTCTTCAGAATGGCAGTTCGGGCACTCGCCCTTGACATACCTGTCTGGCAAAAATCTCTTGCACGATTCGCAGTACAGCTGCTCGATCTCCTTTGAATAGATATGCCCTTTTTCTTTTAGTATCTTGAAGAAAAGCTCAGAATAGTGCTTGTTCTCTGGGCTGTTGGTAGAATAGTATGAATCAAAATTAATATTATATTTTGCGAAGTCGCGGACATGTTCATCAAAGAATTTAGCGATAAAATCCTCCGGCCTCATGCCGGCTTTTTCAGCATTGATCTGTATCGGTGCTCCGTGCGTATCATCTGCGCAGCAATAGATCACATCCTCGTCGCAAAGCCGCAGGAACCTGACAAAAATGTCGGTCTGTATGTATTCCACAAGATGCCCTATATGAAGAGGTCCGTTGGCATACAAAAGAGCGCTTGTTATAAGTATCCTTCCCCTGAGTGATCTCATGATTATTCTGAGGAGAAAAAGAGGCTTTAAAAAGCTTTTGGATGGTTATGGTAAAACAATTAACTAAAAAAAAGATTATATATCAAAATATTCAAGGAAAAATAGATTTGTCACGATAAAAATGGACTCAAGATCTCAATCAGCGCTTGAATTCCTGATGACCTACGGCTGGGCATTCATGGCTGTACTGATAATGATTGGAGCTCTTGTATATTTTGGGGTGCTCGACCCGTCAAGATTCTTTCCTTCTGAGAGATGCGATTTTGGAAGCAGCATCGGCTGTGATGACAACCAGTTCTATATAAAGGCAAGCATGAATGAACTTATCGTGGCGACACTGACGAATAATCTGGGATACGATATAATGGTTTATGGAGCGAACCCCACGATAACAGTAGATGAAGGATGGCTAAACTCCAACCATGATTTTGGCAGGTTTGCGTTCAACACCAACCTGTGTTTTGCAAATATGTCTGCGACACAATGCAACAATCCGGATTCATCCGGAGACGGGACAGATGACGTTTTCATGAGTCATGGCAAATTCCTCTGGAATGGATGCGATGCCAATGTCCTATGCGGAGGAAGCGGCATCGGGCAGCTTCTCCCAGGCGAGTCAACACTCTGGGAAGCCGGAAAGCCGATGAAACTAATCGCTGCACACGAACAGGGTCAAAATCTCGAAAAAGGCAAGACAATAAAGTTCCTGGTATACCTGAAATATTATCCAGCCAATTCAGATCCTATGTTTTCCCATGACATAACCGGCATGATCCAGGGGAAGGTAAAATGAGTGTACTAAGAACAAGCGCGATTGAACAAAAAAGACCGAATCAATGATCAGAGTCATGCGATGACCACTGACCTTTCGCCGTTCTCATCAAGCCTGTCCAGGCCGCCACGGAATATAAGCCTGTCAGCATAATGCTTTGGCACGCACCTGTATTCTGCATCCTGAATCGGCTCACCTTTCGTGGTCTCATAGGTCTTTGTGCATTCGCAGCTTTCTGTCGAGCGTTCGCATGTCTTCCATTTGGAAATCTCTTCCACGCCATAATGGGTTATGCAAAGTTCGATGCCTGTCTGCGTGGTATAAGGATCGAAATTGCCCGGGCAGATATCCACGCAGATTCCTCCGCTGTCCTTTGCGAACCTAACTGGATCGAATCCTGTCAGCGTCTCCTGGCACACGACAAACACCAGGTCTTTGCATTCTCCTTCATAATATCCATATGCCTTATCTGCGCATGCGGTGCAGCTGTTGCCGGATGTCACAGCATCAGTGCTTGCGCAGGGAGCAGTTATGCATCTTATGTTATTGTCAACAAAAGCGCAGACAGGTGAATACTCAAGAGTGCATGCCTCTGCCTGTCTTTCCTCCTCTGTGCACTCATGGAATTTTGGAGAGATGGCTGACAGTTCAACAAAAGTGATATCTCCGGCCCTGCATTTCCTGGGATAGCTTTCCATCACAGGATTTCCTGCAGCCACGCACTCTTCAAAAGAGCTGATCTTCTGCATCTGGCAAGCTCCAAGGATTATCAGAAGAAATGCAAATGACAAGATAAGGAATAGTTTCATTCTTCTGCAGGAAAGGAATGCCATTGATATGTTTTTTGGATCAGGAAACATTCTGGGCAGCCATCACATCAGATCCATTGACCCTCTGCATTTGCACATCGACTATCATGTTCTTCTCAGCATCTGTCCCGCCGGATATATTGCATTCGGTATCGATCACCTTGTCAGGGTCGCCCTTGAACACAATTGAGCTGCACAAGATCCTATCCTGCCATCGGATACTGCCTTCGAGAAATATTCTGTATTCTCCGTCAGGGACTGCATTTCCTTCATCATCAGTATAGTCCCAATAATATCTCATCAGTCCAGGCTTTGGAGTAGCGCCGCTTATCGCATCCACCACATCCTCTGGTTTTGAGCTGACATCAGATGCTTCCACCCAGCCCAGAAGGCTGTTCTGCCGAAAAGACCATCCTCCGTCAGATGTGAAATCAGTCACGAATAATGTGGTCACATAATCGCCTTCAGGATCCTCGACCCATATAGCGAACTGGTTGCTCGCTGCTCCCGGCACCCTGTTGTATTGGAACGATACCATGATCCCTTCTTTTGGAGGCTCTGGAGTGTCGACAGGTTGTAAGCCACCATCATCCCTATCATTGCCGGCCTCATCTGAACAGCCAGATGAGAACACCAAAACTATGATGAGCAAGGTCATCATGACAGATAAGACGATACCAGGACCCAAAGATCTTCCGGCTGCGTTGCAATCAGGTAAATTTAGCATGAAAAAAGAATAATCTAGGGATATTTAAAGTTTAAGTTTGCATTTATCCCACAAGAACATGATACAAGAAAAATAACAAAAAAACAAATAAAAAAAAAGAGGAGAATCAAAGGAAGTTAATCCCTAATTCGTTGGACATGTCTTCCTTTCTTCTCTCCTCAAGCTTAGGGCTCACCTTACCGACAATCCAAGGGCTTTTTACTCCGGTAATAATTGTCATCACACAAATTTTACCTTTCATCTCCTCGTTGACTCTTGCGCCCCAGATCACATTGGCATCTGCATCAAGACTTGATGTCGCCATATCACCAATCTTACTAACTTCCTCCAGCGTCATATCAGGGCCGCCTTCGATATGCACCAATGCACCTGTCGCACCTTCGTAATTGATCTCCAAGAGAGGATTTGAAAGCGCGCCTTTCACTGACTCTTCTGCCCTCTTGTTGGTGTCTGATACTCCAAGCCCGATCGCAGCGACTCCGCCGTTCGTCATTATGGCCTTTACATCTGCAAAATCCAGATTTACAAGCGACGGTACTGCGATTGTTTCCACTATTCCACGAATCATCGTGGCAATCAACTCATTTGCAACAGCGAAAGCCTGCTGTACTGGTAGGTTCCCGGCAATCTCGACAAGTCTGTTGTTATCGATAACTATGACTGTATCGGCATACTCTCTCAACTTCTCCAGGCCGATCTGCGCCTTGTCGATCCTGGTCCGCTCGATATTGAATGGCATCGTCACTGTACCGATTACTATCGCGCCATTCTCCTTTGCAACCTTGGAGATCACTGGAGCAGAACCAGTTCCTGTGCCGCCGCCCATTCCAGCGCAGACAAAGATCATGTCTGTCTTTCCAAGAAGTTCCTTGATCTTCATCATGCTTTCCTGTGCTGCTGCTTCACCCTTTTGAGGAAATCCTCCACAACCAAGCCCTCGGGTAATCTGCTCACCGATCAAGAACTTGTAGTCTGCATTAACGAGGTCAAGATGCTGCCTGTCTGTATTGCATGCTATGATCTCAGCACCCTTGACACCCTTCTGGTGAAGCCAGCTTACCATGTTGGATCCGCCTCCTCCGCAACCGAAGACCTTGATCCTTGCTTGACCTACTTGAACATCATCCGCTTCTGTAAAGCTGTTTTTTATATAATCCATCCAAATTCACCTCATGTTTATGAGAGAATAATATTACACAACTAATATATAAATGTTACTATTCTGTATACTGGTATATTATTTAATCATTATTCGAAAAATTATATTAAAGAATATATTTTAGAAAAATCAATGACTAGATCAACTCATCTTTTCTGAAAAAGAACAGGATCTCTTTTTTTGCGTCTTTTGAATTATCTGAGGAATGTATGACATTTCTGACCGCTTTTCCATGTTTTGCCTTCTGTTCAAGGCTGTCATCTGAATATTTCCCCCTTATTGTCTTCTTGCCTGCTTTTTTGGGGTCAGTTGGCCCGCAAAGATTTCTTACCTTTCTGACAACATCCTTTCCGTGCCACACCACAAGAACAACCTTCCCTGAACTTATATACCTCACAGTAGATTCAAACACAGAATCTGGCACCCTGCCCTTAAGATGGCTGTAGAACTTCCTTGCAGCATAATCAGAAATCCTCATCATCTTGATAGCCACAGGCCTTATATTTTGCTTCTCAAATTCAGATATTATCCCGCCGATTATGTTCTTTTTGACTGCATCCGGCTTGATTACAGTCAGTGTCAGTTCTCTGTCTTTTGGAACCAAGGTATGGGTTATGCCGGAAGTGATCTTGAGAATCGGCGTCTCTTTTAATGCAAGATCCGAGATCAGGTTGTCCAGCTTGGAGTAGAGCAGTTCATTATCATCTGGACACTCATACTCTTTGAGATTCAATCTGTATTTTACGAGTTCCTTTGTAAAATCACTGAGCACCTGTCTTGTCAGCTCATCATGCCAGTCACCGTATCCAAGCTGAGCTACCTTGGATGATATGAAGACCTTGATATACTGTTTTTTGGGAGGGATGCACAGCACTGGCTTTCCCAGTTGGAGTGCCTCAGCGATCAAACCGAAATCCCCGTCAGTTATGACTCCCTTGCATGAAGCCAGATCAGATATGAAATTCTTCTCAGAAAATTTCCTGAATGATACGTTTTTTATTCTTTTTGTCTGAAGATTTTCATATACAATGAACCGCTCTTTCATCGAAGAGAGTACATCAATGTCATCGATTGAAAGTCCGCTTTGTCTGTATACCAGGAAATGACCTTTATTGCTGGATTTTTTGCAAAAAACAGCATCCCTGAGTATCGGTGGAACCAGAAAAGTCCTTTTTTGATCCTTTGGCTCAAGCGGGAAAAAACAAGGCACAACCCATGCATCAGCAAGACGTTCAAAGAAATCTATAGCAAGCCAGGATTCCCAATATGTATAGAAATGTGACAGGTCATGGTCTATATAGCATCGGGTGATCATTGAAAAATAGCTCAATGATATTACAGGTATCCCAAAAAAGCTACCGAAATGTACAGAAAATGGTTCCAGCATGCTGATGATAATATTAGGCTTGAAATCAGACAGAAGTTTCATGAATCTCCTGAAATTCTTTTTCTGGATTTTAGGCAATGTTCTGAGAAATGCTGTAAGGGTCTTTCCGATAAGGACATCATTATAATGATACTCAAGCAAATTCCCTTCGATCTTATGCAGATTCCTGACCTTGCCCTTCAGGTATTGATAAGCAGTATCAGTAGCAGTGACATGCACGATATTGTCAGATTTTAGATGTTTATAGACCACAAGCGCCCTGATCGCCTCGCCTATCCCGTCACCATGAACAGACAGTAGAATCTTTGCCATGGATAGTCTTCAGATTAAATTGATATATATAGATTTCGAAAAACAACATAAGAAAAAATCACTTCATCCCCTTCTTCACAGCCTTCTCAGACACTATCGCGCTGTTCCCGGAAGGGTCCTCGATGGATAGCTTTATCTTATCCTGCCCCCACATGACTTTCTGCAGTTTCTTTAGCATGTTCTTTGCCTTCTTTTTCTCTTCCGGAGTGTCTGCTGATTCGCGAAGCTGCTCGATAGCGCCTTTGGCTCGCATAAGAATCCCTTCGACATTGGTGATGAATCCCTGTGCAGATTCACCTGGCTCGATGGTCATGATCCTGGGAATCACTACCTTTCCTTCTGAGCTTCTGATGACCCGGATGTTCATGTCGTCTTCTGAAGTCACTTCAAGAGTATACTTGCAGCCAGGCCTTTCCTCTGCTGACTCGACATCTGCCTTGTGGTATTTGCAGTTCGAGCATGTCATTGAGAACAGGAAAACTACCCCAAAATATGGTATCTCCTTCTCAGACTCCCGAAGCGTCAGGTTGTCTGTTCCGCATATAGGGCACTTCTGCCCGGTCAGTTCCTCTGCCTTGTCTTCTTCTGCCATTTTCATTGCTCTGCCTGATGATATCAAGATATTTAAAATTTGTGAAAAAATTGATTCACTCTAAAGAAGTTGTGTTCTTTGCCCTGTAGACTTCGGCAAGGGAGGGTGTTGCTACGATGTAATCATCACCAAATCCAGCTATGTCTCCTTCAATAGCATCGCACGTCTTCTTTAGTTTGTTTATCGCTCTCTTTAGCTCGATTAGGTCCTTGTCCTTTAGTGGTTTTATGTTAATGAGCGCTATTGTATAGCCTTCTCTTAGGTTATCAAGTATCTCTTTTACATCTGAGAAATCATCAATCACATATGTCCGAACCATAATCTTGCTTTTCACGTCTGTCCCAGACTGGGTGTCAATCTCTACATACTCTTCCTCCATATCCTCTGGTTCAAGGTCCTCACGTGAAAATTTCCTTCTTATGTTGGACAATATTTTCTTCATCCTTCTTCCTCCACTTATTTTCTCTTGTTAGTATGAACTATCATATTACTATTTAAAGCTTTTGTTTTTGAGTAAGGATTAGTATATGGATGTACAAAAATGGTCTGAAAATCGAAATATCCTAATGCACAGTCCACTGGACACACCCAACCATAAATTATATTAACGATGAGAAAAGTTTCAAAAACCCATGCAGCAGGAAACCAATTGCTATGAAGACCAGGAATACCTCTCAATACTAAAATCCCTTGAATCGCTCCGATATAACGTAGGCAAGAACCTGCTGGCAGACTTCCTGTCAGGTCAAAGGACACCGAAAATCGCAAACCTTGGTCTTGACAAGGAAAAGTATTTCGGAGTGATTGGAGCGATGGACAGGGAATCTGTGATAGAACTGGTAGACGGTATGATAATGGAGGGTTACATCGACCAAAAGCCTCTCAACCACAACAAGTTCGCAAAGGTGCTTGTCTGCACTGAGAAGGGAAAATCAGAGATAAAGGATCCGAAGAGAATGCATATCCGTGACAGCCTGTCTTTCGGACTGAACGGGATATCAGATTCCATCGAGAAGCTGGATGACAAGGACAAGGAGAGGTTCTCTCACATGGGAGGGATACTCAAAGGGCTTTCGCCTGAACAGATGAAATGCGTGACAGATCCTGCAGACCATATCCTGTGCATTGCAGGAGCAGGTTCAGGAAAGACCAGATGCCTGACTAGAAGGATAGAGTTCTTGGCAAGATACAGGTCAGTTCCTCAGAAAAGCATACTTGCGATAACATTCACAAGAAAGGCCAGGCATGAGATGAAAAAAAGACTTGGGGATCTGATTCCTGCAAACCAGATAAGGATCGAGACATTCAATTCATTCGCTGAAAAGGAGCTTCGGAAATTCGGCTCACTGATATACAACAAGGAATACAGGGTTATGAGCCTGCGTGACAAGATACGGATGATCAGGTCGATTGCTGCCAGGAACGGTACAGATACAGATTCCCTGATAAGATTGTATTTCCCGCCACAAAAGCTTAAGCAAAAAGAGTCATCCTCGCTTCTGATAACGCTCATAAATGACATCTCATCCATAGTAGACTATTATGCATTCTCAGGAAAAGACTTGGAAGAATTCAGTAAGATAGAAGCATCATTATCAAGCTATCGTGAGAAGATCAAGGCAAGAGAGCTTTACAGGATAATCCAGCAGATTCCGGATTACAAGAAGTTGCATGGCTTCCGTGATTTCACAGACCAGCTTATGCACCTGATAAAGATATATAAGAAACATCCGGAAGTGATACCCAATTACACTCACATACTTATCGATGAATATCAGGATGTGAACGACATTCAGATAAAGCTCATCAGCATGCTGTCTCCAAGAAGCATATTTGCTGTTGGCGACCCAAGACAGAGCATATACGGCTGGCGCGGATCAAACCTCAAGCACCTCATCCAGTTCAAGGATACATATCCTGACTGCAAGATACTTGAGCTCGTCTCAAACTACAGGTCAGGAAAATCTATAGTGGATTTCTTCAACATAGTCATAAGCAATATGAAATTACCAGATCTGAAGATCGCAAATGACCAGGAATCTGAAGTGAAGATCACAAGATTCAAGGATGAGAACCAGGAAGCCGGAGCGGTCGCAAGTGAGATAATGAAGCATAAGGGGAAAAAAAAAGACATTTTCGTGCTTGCCAGGACTAACAAGGAGATAGACCGAATAGCAGAAACACTGAAGAAGAACAACATAGATTTTCTGAAAAGGACGATGGAAGAGATGAGATCTGTCTCTGAGCAAAAAGACGACCAGGTTCTTCTTTCGACAGTCCATGCGATAAAAGGCCTAGAAGCAGATATTGTATATATGATAGGTGTAAACGCCAATTCTTATCCATGCATAGTATCCGAGCATCCAATAATAGACACAGTAAAAGCAGAGGACGAATATGACAAGTTTGCAGAGGAGCTGAGGCTTCTGTATGTCGGGCTCTCAAGAGCCAGGAAAAAACTATGTATCAGCCACACCAAGACTCTTTCAAACTATATACCAGAGGAGGCATTGAAGCAGGTAGGAATAGTGAAGGTAAAAGACGACACTCTCAAGGCATCGCCCAGGATAAAAAAGGTCCAGAAGAAACAGAACAATCTTGCTGCTACCCACTCAAGGATCTATGTAGAACTCAAAGAGTATCGGCTTGAGACTGCAAGGAGTCTTGGTCTTCGTGCATACCACATATTCACTGACAAGACATTGACTGACCTCTGCGAACAGCTGCCCATGACACATATTGAACTCGAGAACATCTATGGCATGGGACCTTCAAAGATAATGCGTTTTGGAAAAGACATAATAGAGATAATAAAGAAAAACGCCTGAGGCATTTTTATCATCATTTCTTCTTTAGGAATTGAGAGGACTTTGCTGCTTTTTTTATCGATGCCAGCACATCTTCCTGCCCTTTCCAGTCCATCACTACCTCAAGTACATCCACAATATGGTTAACAGGGATAAGCTCTATCTTTGAAAGCTTTGATTTGCCTATGACAATGTCATTGAGATTTGATTCAGGGACAATTACCTTTTCTATACCTGCTTCGATAGCTGCCTCCACCTTTGATGACACGCCGCCTACAGGAAGCACCTTTCCTCTTACAGAGAGACTGCCGGTCATGGCAAAATTTTGTTTTATCGGGATCTGCTTGAATGCAGATATGACTGATATAGCCACAGCGATGCTTGCTGAATCGCCCTCTACACCTTCATATGTCTGCAGGAATTGGACATAGATGTCATAGGTCTCCTTGATATCAGTCCCAAAGAACCTCTTGACTATAGCTGAAACATTTATTACTGCCTCTTTTGCGATCTCACCCAGCTTGCCAGTAGCGATTATTTCTGATTCTTTTCCACCAGGAGTTACTTCTGACTCTATAGGCAGGATGATTCCGGACAGAGCAGAACCTGCACCCATGACCGCTAGCCCGTTCACCCGGCCGATCTGCTTGCCTGACAGTGTTATGACATCATACTCTTTCTTTCTTTCTATGAATCGGTCAGCGATCTGCTGCTCAAGGGTCCTCGCTACTTTTCTTGCCTTGACTATATGTTTTCTTTCCACTAACTTTGCTTTCTCTTCTGTTGCGATATCACCGGAAGCACGCACAAGCCCGCCTAGTTCTCTCAGCCTGAGAGTAAGATGGCCTTTCCTGTTTGCCATCTTCTTTGCTATATCGATGATCTCAAGAACACCGTCTTTTGTGAAATGAGGGATCTTCTTGTCCTTGGTCACCTCCTGCGCCACGAATTGTGCGATCTTCTGCCTGTTGGCTTGTGTATCTTCCATGGTCTCTTTCATGTATGTCTCATATCCATACCCTCTGATCCTGGATCTCAGGGCAGGATGCATGTTTTTTATGGTCTCCAGGTTGCCTGCAGCGACCAGGATGAAATTGCACGGCACTGCTTCTGTTCTGACCATCGCTCCTGCGCTTCTCTCGCTCTGTCCGGTGATCGAGTACTTCCCTTCCTGGAGTGCTGTCAAAAGCTCCTGCTGGGTATGAGGTTGAAGAGTAGCGATCTCATCGATGAACAGGACACCCATATGCGCTTTGTGGATCATACCGGCAACAACTCTCTCATGAGCCGGTGTTCCAAGTCCTCCTGACTGAAAAGGATCATGCAGTACATCGCCTAGAAGTGCGCCAGCATGAGCACCAGTAGCATCGAAGAAAGGCGCTTGTTTCTTGTTATAGTTATCTACTATCAGTTTCGGAAGCCTTGTCTTGTCCCCGCCTTTCTTGTTGAATGTCAACAGAAGCACGAGAATTCCTATGAATATTATGCCTCCAAAAAGTGTCAGGCTATACATAAGAGTTCCGGCGATCACGCTATAGCCTGCAGTCTGAGCCAAAGAATCGCCGCCCACCCCAAGGGCAGCTATGCTTTCCTGCGACTGGCTTATGTAATAACCCCGAAGAAAAAAAGACAATATGAAAAATATCACTGCAAATATAAGGAAGATAGAGTTCGGTCCTCGAAACAGGCCCATGCTTTCCATCTTTGCTTTAAGTGTCAGCTCACGTCCCTTTCCTGCAGGAAGCGTCCTGATAAGAGGTTGGTTCTCATCATTAGGATTCGCAAAACTCACAGTATCCATGAGCTTCTCTTTTGGAAGGAGCTCAGCCAGAGCAAGCCCAAGCATCGATTTTCCAGTGCCTGGCTCTCCGATCAAAAAGACATGCCTCCTCTGCTTGGCAGCTTTCTTGATGATCTGTACAGAATCTTCCTGGCCGATTACCTGGTCGATTATACCCTTACTGACCTTTATGTCAGCGGTACTCCGAAAATCCATCTCTTTTGCCATGATAACTGAAAATGAAACTGCCTGCATATTAAAAAGTTTTTGTTATCAGTCTTTAGGGATGAACAAAAGCAGGTCATTTTTAATTATTCCTATCAGAATATTTTGGTCACAAATATTTATATGCTCCGGCAAAAGGCACAAGAACTATTCTTTGGAAATTCGGCCTTTATGAGTCTCAGATTAACAAGATTTAAAAGAGGCAGATAATTTGGTCAATTAGGTAAAATTGGATATCAGGTGAAAATATAATGAACGAGAAAGGAACATATTACATAACAAGTGAAAGTGTCACTGAAGGTCATCCAGACAAGGTCTGTGATCAGATCAGCGATTCTGTGCTGGACGAGATGCTTAGGCAGGACCCGTTTTCAAGGGTTGCATGCGAATGCCTGACAACAACAGGCCTGGTGGTCATTGCTGGAGAAGCCACAACCAGGGGCTATGTTGACGTCCAGCTAGTGGCAAGAAGAGCGCTCAAAGAGATAGGATACACAGACCCTGATTTCGGTATAGACTGCGAGGATGCTGGAGTCCTGGTCAGCATACACGAGCAGAGCCCGGACATATCGATGGGCGTCACGGAAACCGGCTCTCATGAGCAGGGCGCAGGTGACCAGGGAATGATGTACGGCTTTGCCTGCGACGAGACCCCGGAGTTCATGCCGCTTCCGATAAGTCTTGCGAACAAGCTCACGCAGAAGTTAGCAGAGGTCAGGAAAAAGAAGATAATAAAGCATCTCGGGCCTGACGGAAAGAGCCAGGTCTCTGTCCAGTACAAGGATGGAAAGCCGCATAAGGTAACAGCAGTCGTGATAGCCCAGCAGCACACAGAAGACATCGATGAGAAAGAGCTGAAAAATGAGATCCTGGAAAAGGTCATAAAGCCGGTTGTCGGAAAGATGATGGATGATGACACGAAGATCCATATAAATGCTACAGGCAAGTTTGTCATAGGCGGTCCAGAAGGCGATGCTGGAGTGACAGGAAGGAAGATAATCTGCGACACTTACGGCGGTGTCGGAAGGCACGGCGGCGGAGCGTTCTCTGGAAAGGATCCGACAAAGGTCGACCGTTCTGGTGCATATGCTGCAAGGTACATAGCAAAAAACATCGTTGCAGCAGGGCTTGCAAAGAAGTGCGAGGTGCAGCTGTCTTACGCCATCGGAGTAGCAGAGCCGACCTCAGTCAATATCGACTGTTTCGGAACAGAGAAGATTTCAGAGGAGAAGATCTCAGAGCTTGTCAGGAAGCATTTCCCTCTCAAGCCAGCTCAGATCCTCAGGGAGCTTGACCTCAGAAGGCCGATCTACAGGAAGACAGCAGCATACGGCCATTTCGGACGAGAGGACCCAGACTTCACATGGGAAGCGACTGACAAGGCAGAGACACTGAAAGCTGCTCTTAAGTAGTTCTTTATTTTTTATTTCTTCCTTTTTCTTCATAAAAACGGCTTCATCCAAAAAATAGCGGTAGTGCCAATAATGTAAGTCCTTTGTTTCAATAATATCAGGCCGACAAGGGGCTCGTCCCTTACTGGGAACGTCGGCCAAAGATCAGATGATGAAGGGACGAACCGGCACTACCCGACCCAAGAGAGATTTTTTGGATGAAGCCCATAAAAGCAGAATTTTTGAAAACCAAAAACTTTAAATAGCTCTTTACTATTCGTTAATGGTATCAAGTTCAAGAAAAATAGGAGGGGAATCATTATGAAGAAGTTTATAGCATTGTTCTTGGCGATTATCTTTGCATGTTCTATTGTGGTAGCAGCTTCAAGCAGGCTTTTCATCCACTCGATAATATACGACGAAGAGGTTGAGGAAGGTACGTTCAACGAGTTCTATGTGACGACAGAGTGGCAGTGGGAAGACGAGACAGAAGACGACATCAATGATGACAACACTGACTGCGAATGTTACGAAGAACCTGCGGATGATTATGAAGAGATACCGCTTTACGAGAATCAGATAGACCAGGATGATCTACAGGTCACAGTATTTGTCCCTGAGCTCGGGGCGGTCGCGATGTCGCTTCCATACGATCAGGATGACAACGAACGTGTATCCAACAAGGTCATGCTTGATCTGGAAGATGCAGAACCTGGCGAATACGTTGCAAGGGTCACGGTCAGCAATGATTACGAGGAACGTGTCAAGCACAGGATATTTGTGATCGAGTGATCGTTTTTATTATTTTTTATCAACTTTTTTAAAGCATACCTAATCTCTTTTCTTTCATGAAAGAAATTTCAGAAGGAAAAGCATCACTTATGCTCAAGCCTGCAGACATTCCATCTAAGAGACAGGAAGTTTTCTACAATCCGGTCATGAAGCTCAACAGGGACATCTCTGTGCTGCTTCTAAACGCCCTCAGAAAAAAAGACATGCAGATCGCTCTTCCGCTGGCAGGATCGGGGATAAGAGGCATAAGGATGCTGCTGGAGCTTACGCCATCCATCATCGGCTCCATCTCAATCAATGACAAGTCAGAAGCAGCAGTCAGATTTGTAAAAACAGCCATAAAGACAAACAATATACCTGGATCATTGCAAGAACCAAAAGTCACAATAAGCAACAAGACATCGGATGATTTTCTGCTGCAATCCAGCGGCTTTGACTATATAGACATAGATCCTTTCGGTTCACCGAACCCATTTCTGGATGCCGCGATCAAGCGTATATCCAGAGGTGGAATCCTGGCAGTCACAGCAACTGATACAGCACCGTTGTGCGGCACATACCCAAAAGTATGCAGACGTAAATACTGGGCAGAGCCGATAAGAAATGAGGCTATGCATGAGATTGGCCTCAGGATTCTTATCAGGAAGATCCAGTTGGCCGCAGCGCAGTATGAAAAAGCATTGATCCCGATCTTCTCATACTCAAAGGACCACTATTTCCGGACCTTCCTGCATTGCGAGAAATCAAGGATAAAAGCAGACAGCCTGATTCGGAGGCACCAGTATTTCCACTACTGCAGCAGCTGCATGGAGTTCTTCACAGACCAGAGGAACCAACATAGATGCTGCGGCAAATCGATGCAGTGTGCTGGTCCGGTATTTACAGGTCAGCTGACAGACCCAAAACTTGCAGAAAAGATGCTGAAGCATAATAAAGAGCCCAATAACGCTTCCTTTCTTCAGGCCATGGCTGAAGAGAGCAGGATAGAGAAGGTTGGCCTGTTCAAGATCGACAGGATCGTGAGCATCTTCAAGAGGTCCACCATACCAAGAAAATCATACATCCTCACAATTCCGGGCATAACAAGGACGCATTTTGATGACAGCTCCTTTAAGGCAGACATGACGACAAAGGAGTTCATGGAGAAGGTATTTTAGGGTCAGGTCCAAAGCACGCCAGCTCTCCATCTCAGAAGGTCTGAATTGCTGATTGATTCTGACCTGGCCATTAGGGAAGTATGAGAATCCCTGACAGATTTTTCATAGATTTTTCTGGCATATGGATATCTCGAGAGAAATTCTGAGAAATGGTCAAGTCCATGATAGGAAAGCACCTTCCAGGCTTTTCTCTTTATCGCCTCAGCAGTCATGAGAAGGTCCGTATACCCATAACTTCCGGAAAGGACACTGGAAGGGATACGATCAAATGTCTGTTCATCGATGAAATATCTTCCATTAATCTGCTTCCAGTAGAAATCATCTGTCTGGAACGGACCAATAACAAGAAAATGTCCTTTTCTTAAAGACCAATCGAATTCATTCCTAGGATGGAATTGGGGCCATGCCACTATCGCATCTTTTCTGGACAGATATGTATAGACAGACAACTTTTTTTTGACTTTTCTCACTCGAAGGACAGACTCATAGTTAAACATATGATCATCAGATAACTGCTCATCCTGACTATGATGGATCTCTTTTTGCTCGATTACCTCAACAATTCTGCCGTACTCATCACCGACCTGCATCTCTTCCCAACAATCACCTGGCTTTACCTTATCTTGTGACCAATGGGACACGATTGTAGGCTCTTCAAGTTCGTTTCCTTCATGCACCACAACTGCATAAGCAGGATTTTCTGAATTATCTGCAGGAAAAATATCTGGAGGCCTGACAATGAATCCGTGCTCATCATAATGAACTTTCTGAAAATCTATGAAATCCTGGCATCTATTAAGACAAAGATGCTTTGCAAGGCCTTCCAGTCCGTTATGATAGCTCTTATCCTGTGTCTCGTGCGACCAGTAGTCCATAGCATGTCCAGGCTTGTATTCAAAAAAACACGCAGAATGCGTCCTGTCCAGAAGTCTCACATATCTCTCTTTGTTAATGCCTGGATTGAGGTAAAGCACTGCAACAGCCACGAGTTCATTAAAAGCATATCCCATATCATCGTAAGAACAGGACTAGGTTATTAAATATTACCTGAAAGAAAAAGGATCTAACGCGAGGTCTCCCTTCGGATCCATTCCTCATAACCCGGATTGGCCTGTACATCCAGCCGCATGATACAGGGAGTTTCATAAGGATGAATTTCAGCTACTTCTTCCTTTATCCTTTCCCAATTCTTCTCCGGCGTCTTGACTATTGAGACGAATTCATCAGAATCAGTTATCTGGCCTTTCCACCAGTACATGCTTTTCACAGGAAAGATATTAGCGCAGGCAACAAGCCTTTTCTCAAGAAGATATCTGCAGACCTTCTTAGCATCCTTTTCATTTTCGTATGTGATATATATCATGATAAAAGACATGAATTGAGCAATAGCATGATTTATATAAAAATTTTACGAAAAGAAAGGCTAATATGAAATCCTATCCTACTTCACCGATGTTTCACATCGGTTTCGCCTGG
>CAYMIF010000022.1:0-31525 GCA_964390375.1 uncultured Methanosarcinales archaeon | reverse complement strand
GTATTCCAATTCTGGAATATAAAATGCGAGGTTTAACATGCAATCATAATAGCCCCCAATAACCAAAAGTTTAAAAACCGCCTGGTGTTGCCGAATCCTAAAAATGCCTGAGAAAAAATACCTCTACCAGTGGGAATATCTGAACGATAACAGACAGCCCAAAAAAAAGCTTTCTGATTTTGCGCCTGCATTCGGCCCCATTGTCACGAGAAGAGGAGAAGACAAAAAGGCAAAAAAGGTGAGGTTCCGGCTTCTGGTCGATAGTCCTGACCAGGAGATATATCTGGTCGGAGAGTTCAACAACTGGGGAAAAGAAAAGACAGACCTGGAAAGATTTAGGCTCACTTCTGACACCCATTCCATAATATATTCCATCGAGACAGACAAGATAAAGCACAAGGACGAGTACATGCTCCTGGTCAAAGGATCAGCTGGTCCTGAATACCGCCAGGACCCGGCAGGGCTTTATTTCACTGATTCAGGAAATACTGTTTTCTGGGACTTTGAGGACCCGTCCTGCTACAGGCCCAGGCACAGCCTGATAAACACGTTCGACCGCTCGACCAGGATACTCCAGACCGATCTTCCAAGCATGGTCGTGCACTGGCGCGACCAGAAAGGCAGGCTCGGCTATGAGGTCCCAAGAAAGGATTTCTACAGCTTCATAGCAGACAGCGGAGTTCTCGAGCACATACAGAAGCTCGGGTACAACACGATCCAGTTCCTTCCGTTTGCACAAAGCATTGACGGCGACAACTGGAAATACCGTTACCTTGTCCCATACCAGTTCGCAGTCCAGAAGAACTGGGGCAGTCCTGATGATTTCGCGCGCATGATAGACAAGTGCCATGAGCTGGGCATCGCAGTGATAGGAGACTTCGTTATCGCTCACCTGCCGTTCAAGGATTTCTCGATGTTCAAAAAGAACGGGGATGACAACGGCATTCACAGATGGATGAACCGGCACAAGACCCGGCTTTTCATGAAGGAAGAGACACCCTGGGGCACGATGCGCCTGGATTTTGACAACTCCCATGTCAGGCAGTTCATAAGGGAGAGCTGCATACATTTCATAAAAAATTACAGGATTGACGGATTCCGTGTCGACAATGTCGATGGGATACTCAGGTACGGACATGCAGGCGACGGAGATGAAAGGCCCAACGGCCGCACGTTCCTGCGCGAGCTGACACAGGAAATCTATGATTATAATCCAGCAGCACTGATTCATTTCGAATCTCACTTCTATTTCAACGACAACGCTAAGATGCTGGTGGTCCCTTATTCAGAAGACAGTAGAGCCCTCGGCGCGACAGCATACAACTCATCCAGGCTTACGTATTTCTTTCACACAGCATACATGCCAAAAGCAGTCGACGAGATACATGTCTGGAAATTCAAGGACATAATTGATGAGAAGGAATGGGGCCAGTCCAATTCCACTGTCGCTGATTTCCACAACCATGACGCAGCAGCAGGCCTCATGGAGAAGCGCTGCACAGGCTCTTATGCATACGACACGATGACCTGCAAGACACCGGAGAACCATTCACATGCAGTCGGAAAGATAAAGGTCATGGAAGCCCTGATATCATTCATGTGCGAGGGCCGCACCCTGGATCTCATGCAGACATTCCTTCTGCAGCCAGGCACGTTTGAGCATGATTCAAGCATCAGGTGGTATCTAGCATACAACCAGGCCAACAGAAACATGGTAAAATTCAAGAGCAGGATAAACAAGCTGATGGACGACCCGGCATTCTGGCCGATAAATGTCGGTGGAAGGAAGTTCCTGGGCCTGGACAACCAAAACAAGGTCATGGTCATAGAGCGGCAGGACCTAAACAAGGGCACAGGTTCCCGCTACGTAATAGTGATAAACCTCTCTGCCTGGAGGCATCTTGACTACAAGGTCGGAGTGCAGGACACGAATGACTACGAGCTTGTCTTCAATTCAGACCTTTTCGACTATTCCGGCTCTGGCATCGCATCATACCCAAAGCAATTCAAGAACCATCCGAGCAAGAACTTCGAGCTACTGGAAAACGAGATACATCTTGATGTGATAGCGCCGTATGGCATAATAGTCTTAAAATCAATAAATAAGAAACAGAGATAGGCAACAGCTTTCAGCTCATCATCTATAGGCTCTCTGTTGATCAGTATGATATTCAGGAAGCCTCTGCTCAGCCAGCCTTCTTGCATGATGCGCCATACCGTGGACCTGCAAAAGCCCATAGATCTTGTCGCATATGGCATGGGATTGCTCTGGCCCGCGCTCCATATACTGCCTGTATTCGCCGTTATGCTGGTTTCCTTTCCTGGATACCACGAGCTGCATGTATATCCCGTGCAAGAGCCTGGTTCTCTTGGTCAGGTCCATGCTTGGTTTTTTCAATCTTTTCTCTAGCATTGATATCTGGTCCATTTGATATAGCACCCTCTAAAATTTGTCACCGCTTTTTAGAATTTCATTAGGAGATTACCTAATCATTAATAATAGTTTTGATTATTGTTCAACAGTAAAGCAGTTTTACGGCTTCATCCAAAAAATAGCGGTAGTGCCGATAATGTAAGTCCTTTGTTTGCATAATATCAGGCCGACAAGGGACTCGTCCGTTACAGGGAACTTCGACCAAAGGTCAAATAATTAAGGGACGAACCGGCACTACCCGACCGAAAAGAGATATTTTGGATGAAGCCCAGTTTTTCCCAAACAAATATATACCACCTTCGCCAGCAAAGATTATCATGGCCAGCCACGACCACACCATGCACGACCATCACGATCATCTTCTTGCAAGCAGCTCCAAGAACATAGCTGTCGCGTTCTTCCTCAACGCAGGCTTCACGATAATTGAGTTCATCGGAGGATTCCTCACAAACAGTATAGCGATAACAGCAGATGCAGTCCATGACTTGGGCGACTCGCTCATGCTGGGCCTTTCATGGTTCTTCCAAAAGCTCTCAGGAAAAAGACGTACAGACACCTTCTCATACGGATTCAGGCGTTTCTCGCTCATCGGCGCACTCCTGAATTCCGTGGTGCTAATCGCAGGATCGGTGATAATCCTCCTGAATGCCATTCCCAGGCTCATCGAGCCTCAGGCTACTGATGCAGCAGGGATGATTGTCCTGGCCCTTCTTGGAATCCTGATAAATGGGATAGCCTATTTCAGGCTAAGAAAGGAGAAAGGCATGAACGGACGAGTAGTCTCGATCCACATCCTGGAGGATTTCCTCGGATGGTTTGCGGTTCTAGCTGTCGGTCTGGTAAACACGATAACCTACATGCCGATACTCGACCCGTTGCTTGCGATAATCTTTGCACTCGTGATACTCAACCACATCCTCCGAAACCTTGTCAGGATAATAATGATCCTGTTCCAGGCAGCTCCTGCAGGGATAGACATGAGGTCCATGAAGCAGAAGATCGAAAAAAGATTCCCAGGCACAGGATGCCACGACATACATGTCTGGTCCATGGACAACAACTACAACATCCTAACAATGCACATCGTGGTCAAGAAAAAGCAGTCACTGGCAGCAATAGACAAGAAGAAGAAAAAGATCAAGGACTTTCTGAAGGAGCAGGGTATCGAGCACTCGACAATCGAGTTCGAATGCTACGGCAGCTGCTGTGACAGCTGCGACTGATGGTTCATTAACAATCTTTATAAATCAACCCAAATCCCAGGCCACACATGGCAGACACAATTCTAGTCACAGGCGGAGCAGGCTTTATCGGATGCCATCTAATCCAAAAGCTTCTGGAACAGGGCAATGAGATAATATGCATAGACAACCTCAACAAGTATTATGACCCAAAGCTCAAGCAGGCGCGGCTTGATCTTTTCCGCGACAGGATCACGTTCTACAAGACAGACATCTCAGACAAAGATGAGCTGAAGAACATATTCTCAAATCACAGGATAGACAGGATCTGCCATGTCGCAGCACAGCCGGGTGTCAGATACTCTATCGAGAATCCGTTCATCTATGCAGACTCAAACTATGTGGGCACGCTCAACATCTTCGAGCTGGCAAAACAAAATAAGATCAAAGACATAGTATTCGCATCCACCTCTTCAGTATACGGAACAAACACACAGATGCCGTTCACAGAAGAACAGAAGGTCGCGACACCAATATCGATATATTCAGCATCAAAGCGTGCATGCGAGCTTTTGGCACATGCATACTGCCATCTTTTCGGCATGAACATAACCTGCCTGAGGTTCTTCACAGTCTATGGCCCTTGGGGAAGACCGGATATGGCAATCTTTAAGTTCACAAAGAACATAAGCCAGGGAAAGCCGATCGATGTCTATAATAATGGAGAGATGGAAAGGGATTTCACCTATGTATCTGACATAGTTGACGGATTCATCCTTGCGCTGGAAAAGACAGACGGATTAAAGATCTACAACCTTGGCCGCGGATCACCTGTAAAGCTCATGGATTTCATCAGATGCATAGAGGAAGGCGTTGGAAAGAAAGCAGAGATGAACATGCTTCCGATGCAGCCAGGCGATGTCAAGAGCACTTTTGCCGACATCACAAGAGCAAGAGAAGAGCTTGGATATTCGCCGAAAGTCGACATAGAAGAAGGCGTGCAAAACTTTATAAATTGGTATAAGGAATGGGGTCTAGAATGAAAATCTGCGTAATTGGTCTTGGTTATGTCGGTCTTCCGCTGGCTATCCGGTTCGGCGAGGTCGAAGAGATAAACGGCTTTGACATAGATAAGGAAAGGATCAGGCAGCTTCAGGACAATCATGACTGGAGCGGAGAGGCGACAGGACAGGAGTTGCAGAACACGAAAGTCAATTTCTCATCAGACCCAAAGATAATTACAGAATCTGACTTCATAATAATCGCTGTGCCGACACCGATTGATGAGAACAGAAAGCCAAATCTTCGGCCGCTTCTGGAAGCGACAAAGACAGTTGCACAGAATCTGAAAAAAGACACAGTCATTGTCTATGAATCAACAGTCTATCCTGGCTGCACTGAAGAGGACTGCATCCCAGTGCTTGAGAAGGTCTCAGGCATGACCTGCGGAAAGGATTTTCGTGTAGGATATTCACCAGAGAGGATAAACCCTGGCGACAAGGTACACACCCTGGACAAGATAATAAAGATAATCTCGGGTATGGATCAGGATACCCTGGATATAATAGAAAAACAGTATTCGAAGGTCTGCCATGCAGGACTGTTCAAAGCATCTTCTATTAAGGTAGCAGAGGCAGCTAAGATAATCGAGAACACGCAGAGGGACATAAACATAGCGCTCATGAACGAGCTCAAGATGATCTTTGATCTGCTGGATATCCCTTCAGAAGAGGTAATAGAAGCAGCATCCACCAAATGGAACTTCAAGAGATTCACCCCTGGTCTTGTCGGCGGCCATTGCATAGGAGTTGATCCTTATTATCTGGCTTTCAAGGCAGAGATGACTGGCCATCATCCTGAGATGATTCTTGCCGGAAGAAGGATAAATGACAGCATGGCTGAATATGAAGCGGTGAAGATAATAAAAAAGATGACAACAAACGGAATCTGCCCCACAAAAAACAACGTGCTCATTCTTGGAGCCGCATTCAAGCCCAACATCAACGACCTAAGAAATTCTAAAGTAAGGATACTGGCAGACGAACTGAGATCCTTCGGGTGCAGGGTATTTTTGCATGATCCGCATGTCAAAGATAAGCGCATCTGGGGATACGAAAACATAGGAGCAGACTATGACCCAAAAAGCTTTGCATTCAAGATTCTCGCAGTCAGGCACAATGAATTCAGGAACAGGAAATTCGACTACGAAGTGCTCAAATGAAAGCTTGCAAAAAGTTTTAATGAAAATCCAGCCTCAAAAGAACATAATAGTATACCTTTCTTCAAATCCATATAAGAATAGACAAAAGGCACTATCTTTTTTTCAAAAGATTTAAATATTTATTTTGCCTATATTAGAGTTATTAAGCTTATAGATATAGCGGTCCAGAACCATGACAATAACAGTAAATCTCTTTAATTCTGTAAACGCATTAGAGCCAAGATGCCCGAAATGCGGCTCTCTGATAGACTATGGAGTGACGACCAGGTTCGACGAAGAAAAAGAAGTCCATGTCTGCCTCAAATGCGGAACAGAGCTTAACTAGCAAATTCTAAAGATTCGATTTGAACACTAGCAGTAGGTTCTTTTTCAATCGATCCCGCCAGCCTGTTGGATCTCAAAGCCCCAATGCTCCTTGTTTTCAGGATTGAACGGATATTCCTTGTCCAGCATCTTCCCAAGGACCGTATTTCTTCTGTCCTCAGGCGCCATGGCAAGCGCAGGTATGAATGGGTTGATATACTGCATCCTGGGGTATGATATCTCCTGGCCGATGGATGCAAAACCATGTGTCATGATCATCATCAGGTCAAACCTGTTCTTCGGGCTTGCTTCTGACCCGACAGTCGTCCCTTGTTCAGCCATCATCGCCTGCAGCCTTTCATCGTCAAAAGTCTGGCCAGAGAAATCCCTGCCGACAAATGCAGTGCTCTCAAATTCAGGCACAAGTTCTTCATATGTAGGATAGTTACCCAGCAAAAACTTCATATAGCTCCTGATATCAGGGCAGTCCATCAGGCTTTCTGCATTCATACCGCCAAGAGCATATCTTTTGCCTTTGATATCCTCATCACTATACCCGCAGATCCGCTCCAGGGTCCTTGAAGCCAGGTACTGCATTACCTGTGTGAGTTTCGGCATACTGGACTGCCCCATCGCAAGAAAGATATCATTGACCAGGTCAGATTCAAGGGTTCTGCCATATTCGACAGTTACATCAAGCACGCTAAGCCTTTGTGCCATCTGCATCAGGGAATCATCATAGACTAGATATGTCGGATGAGTAGAGCCTTCGACAATCCACTCCCCTCTGGAACTAAAATCTCCATCACCCCTGTTCCTATCTCTTCCGTCTTTTCCAAAACTGCTGAAAAAATCTTTGATCTGTGACCATCCCATGAGTTTTTGGAAAAACTTCGCTATGATATTTAAATCTTTTCAGGTTCAATGACTGCTTGTTTCGGAAAAAACAGATGATCCAGTGCCCGCAGGGCTAAGTCAGGATCAAGGTGCTGATCATCTTCGGGGTCAATAAGGATTTAGAAGGCCAGACCATTGCTTGCACGCACAGTTACGATTTTCATCCAATACATAAAGTCTTTTAGGCACAATAACTAAGATCAGAAAATCCGCATAGCGAATGGCCCAGATGACCAGAACTCACCGCTTCGAATCAATATCTGATCTGATTTTTATGGGCGTTTGGCCCTAGTTTATTGGTGAGTTCTGGGGATTGCGGATTCGACGGCTCGAATCTGGAATAATTAGCACCATAAAATTGGCTAAGCCCAAAAATAGCAAGTTTTAAATATCCTCAAGTAAAGAATTTTCTTAATAACAAAAAAGGTGATAATTGATGCCAGATGAATTTCCACAGCAACAGCCGATACAGCCGCCTGCTGGCTCTCAGCCGCAGGCACCTGAGTCTGCTCATCCAAGCCAGCCAGCACCTGGTCCTTCGGACCCGACAACTGCAGGCTCAAAGCCTCCGCAGGATCCAATTGATCAGAATGCCCAGCCAGGAGAGAGTACAGCTCCATTTCCAGAAGCCTCAGGCAAGTACAACATATTCGCGATTCTCGGATTCATCTTTATCTTCATCCCTGGACTGAGCCTGATAGGTTTGATATTCTGCATAGTTGCGCTGGTTCAGGTCTCGCATAATGCTTCGCAGAAAGGAAAAGGCCTGGCAATAGCAGGATTGATAATATTTCTTGTAAGCACGATACTTATGGTCGCTCTGTTTTACATTGGTGCTGTAGCATATTTTGGGGTTCTTGAACCCACGGTCTTCCTTCCGGACAGGTGCTCATTCGGAAGCCAGGTGATCTGCAGGACAGACCAGATGACAATAACAGACCAGCCAGATCTCACGATGGCTGCAGCAGTCATAAATAACTTCGGCGGTGATGTCATGATCTATGACGGAAGCGTAGAATCATCTGTTTCTGGATTGGGTGATATCAGCAAAGGATGCAACCTTTGCTTCACTGAGCTTCAGAACATGAAATGCGAAAACCCTGCAGACAATCCGTCATCAGGCCATACTGACCCTACTTATGGCGGGACATATCTATGGAACGCCAAGGGCTCTGGCTCTGAAGCATTATCATCAGATGAGGCAGTGATCTGGCCTGAAGGTGAATCAAGGGCATTGATAGTCTCCTGCGATAATGCAGAGAATTTGCCTAAAGGAGAACAACTAAAGTTCACGGTCAACATGAAGTACTTTTTTACCACAGCTGACGCACAATATGCCAGACAGATTTCAGGAGAGGTCTTTTCAGCTGTGCAGTAATTTTTTTTCTTTTTTTTACGGCTTAGTCAGAATCAAGGTGCTAATCATCTTCTAGGCCAAAAAGGATTTGCGAAGCTATACGATTGCTTGCACGTCATGTCACGATTTTGCTGCAGAGCCACTGCCATTTTGCAAGAATATGCATAGCAAACAAATCGGCGTAGCAAATGGCCCAGATGATTAGCACCACAAACTTTACTTAGCCTTTTTTTAGCAAAATTTAAATATAATCATGCATATGATATCTATATGCAAAACAGCAGGAAGAACAGGATTCTGCAGGCAAAGCACGACCACAAGGTCCTGATAGTCTGCCTGATAATAATCACTCTCTTTCTGATAAGCTTCTTTTTGCAGTGGAACGAAGACTACGAGGCGCCAGGAACAATGGCCGGAGCAGCAGCTGAACCAGCAGCAGACCCGTTCTCAGGAGTCCCGAAGCTTCCGATGATGGAGCAGGATGATAGCTCTGCTTCAGAAAAAGACCCATGATGCCTGCGGGTATCTTCTGATTTGCTTAGTTCTAATCAATATATTTAAATACAATCATCCAAAACCAGGATTTTGGAATAATCATGCCAGAAAAATACAATTTTGAGGAGGTAGAGAAAAGCGTCCTTGAGTTCTGGGACAAAAAAAATATCTACCAGGCTCAAAAGGATAAGAACAAGGGAAAAAAGCCGTTCTATTTCCTAGACGGCCCACCATACACATCAGGCAAGGTCCACATAGGAACAGCCTGGAACAAGTCCCTCAAGGACATGGTCTTAAGATATAAGAGGATGAAAGGATTTGATGTCTGGGACCGGGCAGGCTATGACATGCACGGGATGCCGATAGAAAAGGCGACAGAAAAAGAGCTGGGCATAAAGTTCAAGGAAGAGATCCCGAAATTCGGAGTCCGCAAGTTCGTGCAGAAATGCAGGGAACTGGCTGTGCGAAACCTCAAATCCATGAACCAGGACTTCCACAGGCTCGGAGTATGGATGGATTTCGAGAACGCATATCAGTCTATAACAGAGGACTGGATAGACGGAGAATGGTGGCTTATAAAACAGGCAGAGAAGAACAACAGGCTTTACGAGGGTGAGAAGACCATGACCTGGTGCGCGTCATGCGGAACTGCTCTTTCAAAGCACGAGCTTGAGTATGAGAATGTCTCAGATGAATCGATATTTCTAAAATTTAGGATTGACTCAAAGGACAATGAATATCTTGTCATCTGGACGACGACACCCTGGACAATACCTTTCAATCTTGGAGTCATGGTCAATCCTGACCTGGAATACGTCAAGGTCAAGGTCGACGAAGAATATTGGATAGTATCAAAGGGCCTGGCAGGAGCCTTCATCCAGGCGGTGGTCGGAAAGAAGCTTGAGATTGTGGATGAGTTCATGGGAGCGGATCTCAAGGGCACAAGATACATACATCCTCTCGAGTCTGAGCTTGATGTCTATTCAGACCTTAAGAAAAAGTCAGACAAAGTATTCACTGTGGTCCTATCTAAGGAATATGTGGACCTTTCAGCTGGAACAGGCCTTGTGCACATGGCGCCTGGCTGCGGTCCTGAAGACTATGAAGTCGGCCAAAGGGAGGGCATTCCGCCGTTCAACAATCTCGAGGAGAACGGAGTCTTTCCAGAGGAGATGAAGAAATTCGCCGGCTTAAAAGCAAAGAAAGATGACAAGAGATTCACCGAAGAGTTCGAGAGGATCGGATGCCTGGTCGCAAAGACCCCAGTTGAGCACGAATACGCGCACTGCTGGCGCTGCAAGGAGCCGGTTATATTTCGGACAACAACACAATGGTTCTTCAAGATCGAGGACTTAAAAGATGAGATGCGAAAGCTCAACAAGGACATAAGATGGATACCTGATTACGCAGGCACAAGGCAGTTCGACTCCTGGCTTGCGAACCTGCGCGACAACGGGATAACCAGGCAGAGATACTGGGGAACACCGCTTCCTATATGGAGATGCGAAAAATGCAGGGAAACAACAGTGGTCGGATCGGCTGATGAGCTCAGGAAACTCTCAGGCCAGACCCCAGAGGACCTGCACATACCCGGAATCGACAAGATAAGCTGGAGATGCAGCAGATGCGAAGGGACCATGAAGCGCATCCCGGACATACTCGACGTATGGATTGACGCAGGCTCAGCATCCTGGAACTGTCTCTATTACCCAAAGAGAAAGGAACTTTTCGAAAAGCTCTATCCTGCAGAGTTCATAATGGAAGGGATAGACCAGATCCGCGGATGGTTCAACCTGCTCTTTGTAGCGTCCATGGTCTCGATGAAAAAGCCTTCTTACAGGAACGTCTACATGCACGGCTTTGTCCATGATGCGCAGGGAAGGAAGATGTCGAAGTCTCTTGGGAACTACATACTTCCTGAAGAGGTCATATCAAAATACGGAGCAGACACTCTCAGGTATTACACGATAGGAGGAGCAAATCCAGGCATAGAGCTCAACTATAACTTCGATGACATGAAGATCAAGTTCAAGAACCTGAATATTCTCTGGAACCTCGCAAGCTTCATAAAAGACCTTGCCAGGACAAACAAGCTGACACCAAAAGAGCCTGACAAAAAACATCTGGCTGACGAGGACAGGTATATCCTATCCAAGATGAATTCAGCAGTCCAGGATTTCACGAAAAAAGCAGACTCCTACAGGCTAAACGAGCTGCCGGGTACAGCAGAGGAGCTTTATCTTGAGCTGTCCCGCACATACATCCAATTGATCCGCGAGAAATCAAGCACAGGTTCTGTTGAGGAGAAGCAGCATGTCCTGGATATCATATTCAAGGTATTCATGACTAACTTATTGCTCATGGCACCGATAATCCCGTTCATAACAGAGAAGATCTATCAGGGCTTAAAAGATGAGTTTTCTCTCGATACAGAATCAGTACATCTCTTCGGCTGGCCTGATTTTGACAAGGGCCTGATAGACAAGGAGATTGAAGCCAACTTCCAGACAGCAAAGGATGTTGTCCAGGCGATACTTTATGGAAGGGAGAAAAGCCAGCTAGGCCTCAGGTGGCCGATAAGCCAGGTCTATATAGAGAATTCTGATCCTTCGGACCTAAAAAGGATCGAGGCCATGAAAGAGTCTATCCTGAAGCAGACAAACATTAAAAAACTCAAGCTGACTGACACTTTCAGGGATGCAAAAGCAGTAGTCAAGATAGATTACAAGGCGCTGGGCGAGGATTTCGGAGGTCTTGTGCCAAAGCTCATCCCGCTCATAACATCGATAGATGATTCTGCTCTGCTAAAAGCCATAGCAAAGGACGGATATGACCTCACCCTGGACCAGGGAGCAAAGGTCACGATTAAGAAAAAGCACATCATGGTTGAGCGCAAGGTCCCAGAAGGGATTGTCATGGTCGAATCAAGATACGGCGACATCTTCATAGACAAGACCCGGACAAAAGAGCTGGACAGCGAGGGGTTCGCGCGTGAGATAATGCGAAGGATACAGACTGCGCGCAAGAACAAGGGCCTTCAGAAGAGCGATGAGATAATCCTTTCGATGAGCATCGATGATGATCTCAAAGAGATGATTGAGCCCTGGACTGAAGAGATCTGCCAGAAGGTAGGAGCAAAAGAGCTTATATTCACACAAGAGCTTGGAAAAGACATAAAGGGCATGACCTCAAAGGACAGGATAAAGGGAAAAGAGATACATTACTGTATCGAGGACGTGTGAATCTGTGAATATAATCCTTCTTATTCTTTTCTAATACAAAATGTTCCGAGAATAAACAAGAAATCCTAATCAGTGCCAAAAACAATCAATCACCCACTGGACAGGAAAATCATAAGGTTTTTCAGAAAAATTTATAAAAAAGACCCAGCTCACGTCTTTCTAAAAACACTTATTCTGACTATTGCAGTTTCATCTATCCAGCCACCACTATCCCACTGGACAGCTCTTTGTGAGACTTATATACCTGTCCAGGCTATAGATTCATATGTCCCGCAAAAGGGATAGGAGGTGAATTAGAGTCATACAAAAAGTCATAAAGGATACTCCTCTGATGGAGATGACATTGAGGAGGTACGAGCGACCGTCAGCAGACAATGACAGGGAGCTTCTGCGTAAGTTCTGCCTGTCTATCGGGCTTCTCCAGCCAGGAGACTCCCGTGATGTCATAGTGGACATAATGCTTATACTTCTTCATGCCAAGACCAACAGGACAGAGCTGTCATCTGAGCAGATAAGGGAGAAGGTGATAGACTACAGGAGGAAGAACAGCCATCCGATGACAGGAATCGCATCATCCAACATCAGGAGGCAGATAAAGAGGCTGCGCGACATGATGCTTATTGAGAAGAACAAGAACAGCTATAAGATTGCAGAGTTCGCACCGTTGTCTGTCACGTTCGAGGAAAAGATTGAAAGATTCATGCTGCCTCAGCTCATAGCCAGGATAAAGGAGTATTTCAGGGAGATCGACTCTAAGTTCAACTGAATCAGTTGATGGAGCAGAAGCATCTGCATCCTGAGAAATCGACAGATATCTCGCTGAAATCCTGTCCTCGCGACCGGCAATGGTCAACGCAGAGCTGCTCGCAGAACTCAGTCCTCTGTATCTTCTCGTTATGCTCTAGGATGCACGCATCATATTCATCACGAAGATCTGTGTCATTGTCATATGATTTCAGGTGTGAGCAGACACTGGCAGGAGTAAAGAGCGTCTCTTCAGTCCTGCAGGAGCTGATGAAAAAAGACAGTAATATCAGCAGGATCACCGCGCCGCAACTCTTCAGCCCTTTATGCATATAAGGGAATCTGGTTTAACTTCTATTTAAAGGTTACCAAATCAGGGGCTATTATGAAATCCTAGCCGTCTGTACCATGAGAATATATATCTTTAGGCAATATTCTCAGTTGGGCTAAGCCAGAATCAAGCTGCTAATCATCTTCAAGGCCAACTTAGCCTCAAATCTCTCTGCACAGATAGCAAGATTTAATAATAAAAAGATATACTGACAATGACTGATGACAGGAACAGGCAGCAGTGTCGACAGGAGAAAGAAACATCTCAGGCAGGTCTATCAGGCAGCAGTTCATATCTTCAAGAATATCGATTATGTCCACAGCCAAATCTACGACCATGAGAAACGTGTAAATCCAAACCATCCGAAGGATGATCTTGAACTTGCGATTACCATGTTCTCCTATCTTCTGCAAAAAAGCGAGGACACACTGTATCTTCATCAGCTTAAGCGCGCCAGGGCAAGGCTGGAGGAGCTGGTATCTGACGATGATCGCTTTGAGCTGGCTTTTCGGACAGGTAGCATTGGCTGGAACCCGGATAAAAACCGTTTTGCAGCCATAGAGAATTGCTTGGAAACCTTAAAAGAGCTCTATACAGAAGCAGATCAGGGTCTGGCCAGAAATGACCACAACCAGGATGCCGATGCACAAGAGACAATTGGACAAGAAGATAGAAAAAAAGCAGTAAGTCTCACCTTCTTGCTCAATCAATACATTGCAAAATACAGGGGATTCCCGATCGACTTCAATCACCTGGCAGTATCCGAGTATAACATGGCAAACCAGACAGAGGACCAAACAAGGAGGAGACAACTTTACGAGCAGGCACTGCTTCATGATTTTGCATGTATCCAGCAGAGGGAAGGAAGAAACAATGACATAAGCCACAGGAACACGGCAGTCTATTATGACAAGCTATCTTCGATTTGCTCAGATGGAGAAAAGGCAGGATACATTAGAAAGGCAGTGCTCGCGCAGACTACTGCGCTCAAAAGCCCCAGGCTCAAAGAAGACCCGCAAAGCTGGTACTGGCTGGGAATATATCAGAACAAGCTTGCGCTGCAGGTCCATGGCGACTGGGAAGAGAAAGTAAGTCAGTTGAGCAAGGCAGAAGAATCGCTCAGCAAGGCAGTCCGATTGAGAGGTAACCACGACGACCACCGTGAGCTGGCCTATGTCTATCTCAATATAGCTTCCTCGACCATGGAACAAGAATCTGCAAGGTACAACATGGATCTGGCTTTAGTCCATATGAGAGAATCTCTCCGGATAAAAGATGATGCAGATTTGCAAAAGAAGCTGGCTGAAGCAGAAGACTCACAAAGATACAGTTCCTGAATTGCGAAAGCTTTATAAATCAAACCCAAATTCATTCATGAATAATGGCTAAAAGAAAGGCAACAAAACAGACAGGCAAGGTAAAAAAGAAGAGATGGTGCCAGATACAGACCACCAAGCAGTTCAACAACACTGTTCTTGGAGAGAGCTATGTGTCTGAACCGAACAACCTTCTAGATAAGCGTGTGAATGTCAATCTCATGACCCTTACGAACGAGGTAAGAAAACAGCATATCAGCCTCAAGTTCAGGGTAAGCAAGGTCATAGAGTCAAAAGGCAATGCTGAACCGGTCAGCTATTCCATGTCCAACTCATTCATAAAAAAGCTTGTCAGAAGAAAAAGAAACAAGATAGACATATCATTCACAGGCATTACAAAGGATGGTTTTCCGATTGTAATGAAAATACTCTTGATTACAATATCTCGTGTACCAAATTCAGTTGCAACAGCCCTTCACAAAAAAGCTATTGCATATTCTCGCAGCTTTCTGAAACAGACACCGTTCCAGGAAGCCATCAACAAGATGATATCCTACAGCTTCCAAAAGACGCTCAAGGATAATCTGAAGAAGATCTACCCGCTGAAGACAACAGAGACCAGGTTCTTCGGCATTGCCACAGACAGCAGGATGAAATCATCCAGGTTAAAGACAGCAAAGGAGAAAGAAAATGCCAAAACCAGTGATAGATCAGAATAAATGCACATTATGTGGAACATGCGTAGATATCTGCCCGATGAAGGTCTTCGAAAGTAAAGAAGACAAGATTGAGACCCCAAAAGAGGACGAATGCATCGGATGCAGGGCTTGTGAGGTTCAGTGCCCAAAAAACGCAATCGAAATAAAAGAATAAATTCAGGAACTAAAAATGGTTAAGAGGATAGGAACAGCAAGAAGAGGATCTAGGTCAAAATTCTCAAAAAGCACCCAGGACAGGGGAAAGATATCGATCAGATCCTTTTTCTGGGACTACAAAGACGGCCAAAATGTTGTTCTCAAGGCAGACACAGCAGTGCAAAAAGGACTTTATCCTGCAAAGTTTCATGGAAAAGCCGGCGTGATCTGCGGAAAGGTCGGCAGCTGCTACAAGGTCCGTGTGATGGACCATTCTAGACCAAAGATATTTATAGTACATCCAGTACACCTAAAATACCTGGATCAGGAGAGGAAAACAGCAAGATGAGTCCAAGCCCGGAAATAATCGAGGAAAACGAGATGACCATGTCAGAGGTCAGCTCAGAAATAGAAAAGATAAAGAAAAGGGACAAGGAGCTGAATTTCAGGGCCCAAAAGACAGAAGAATATCTGGGGCAGTTCACCAAGCTCAAGCCAAAAGAGACCAAGGAACTTGAGAAACAGATGCTTGACCTAAAGATTCCAAGACTCAAGGAAGCGCATATCAAGAAGATAGTGGACATACTTCCATCCTCACCAGAGGATGTCAAGATGATCCTATCCGGTTTTTCAATAACGATCAATCAGGAGAATCTGAAAAAGATCTCGTCACTTATTCCGAAGTAGGAACTAAAACAGTAACAGGAATTTCTGATTTCTACAGAGTCCGCACTCTCTTATTAAGAAAGATTTAAATAGTAGTGAGCCATACCTGATTCTTGTTGAAGGGGTTTTAATTTTAAAATGGAAGTTAAGAGAACTAAAGAGGAATACGCAACAATACTGGATTTTTTGCCTAATGGCTATCCTTTTGATGCGCGTCCCATGCACAAGAAGACTCCGATAGCGCAAGCCATAGGAAACGAGCGTTTTGTCCTTCTTGAGCTTGTCCCAAAAAAGGACGTATTCCTCAGGCCCTACGACATAATCTACATAGGTAAAGGAAAGCGCGAAGAGATACACCACATAATGGGAAAGCTGACAATCGACAAGCTCACAGGGACTGCAAAGAACGAGCTTGATTTCGTGATAAACGACATAGTCAGCAAGAACGAGAAGAAATATGTAGACTTCTTCAATAGCGCCCAGCCTCTGAGCACGAGGATGCACCAGATAGAGCTTCTGCCTGGTGTCGGAAAAAAGCACATGTGGCAGATAATCGAGGAGCGCAAGATAAAGCCGTTTGAGAGTTTCGATGACGTGAAGCACAGGGTCAAGCTTCTGCCAGACCCAAAGAAGACCGTTGTCAAGAGGATTCTGGAAGAGCTCTCAGGCAAGGAGAAGTATTACCTGTTCGTGGACCATTAATATCTTACTGTATGTTCCAATGACAAAATCTAGGTTATACAATAATCTAAAACCAACTAGAAAGGATAATATCTTAATCTGCACAATTTCCTTCTATGCATCCTGAACTGCAGTTCTCGACAAGGTTCTTCTTTATCGTATAGTTGCACTGTGATGCAGCAGTGCCAGGATCATCGCATCTCCATTTGATATGGTTGATATAGACGTCTCCCTGGCTGCAGTACTGCTCTCCTATATCAGAATCAACACCGCAGTCAAGAGGCCCGGCGCATTTTATTGCCGGCATAAAGCACGTACCGTCATCCTGGCACACTGAATAGGTTCCGTCGCATCCACAATCATCTGAAGTTCCTCTTATACCATCCGGCCCCTGGCATTTACGCACGAGCATCCCTGCATAGCAGAACCTGGGCTTGTCATGCGAGCATTCGCCGTAGAATGTGCCGTCTGTGCATTTGGGAATACCATCATCTGATACTCCTTTTGCTTTTATCAGAAAATCCCCTATCGGAGCTTTGGTGATATTGCCCTTGATATCTGAGCATTCTAGACCAGAGACATCATCATGTTCAAAATAGAAGGTAATCATGTCAAGGATTTCATTCAAAGAAAATACTGATTCCTCGGGATTGCTCAGGTAACTGAAGACAACCTTCTTGAGTGTTAAACGAAAATCATCCTGGCTCGGACAGGCATAGGCTGCGCTGGTAAATATGGCTATCAAAGATACAATGATAATGAATGTCATCGCTCGCATTTTCAATCTGTCCATCAGTATTTATGTCTCAACACATGCCGGCCCTGAACCGGTCTCTTTGCAAATCTTCGAAGATAAAGTACAATCCATATATACAGATTCATTCCAGACCTCTCTGCAAAGACCATCAATGCAGTCAAAATAATACAAAAGCCTGTATACCTTTCCGTCCTTGCAATATTTACTACCATACCCAATGTTATTGGGACAATCAGGAGTACAGGCCAACAATCCATCATCGCACGTCCCAAAGTGCGAACCAGGAGAATCAATACAGAACTGGGCAGTATTCTTTCCGATAACGCCTTCTATATGCCTGTCCGGACAACCGCAGTTATCAAGATTCACCTCTTCGCCTGCCTTGAACTTATCACCATCCAGGATCATCTGTTCATCTGGGCCCATGCAAAGCTCTACCAGCTCACCGCCCAGGCAAAAATAAGGCCTTTTATCTGAGCACTCTCCATACGGAGTTCCGTCCTCGCAAGTCGGAAGCACAATGTTATCTTTTTCACTTGGCAGCTGTTCTACCAGCACATGCTCAAGCACAACCTTCATCTGCTGACCGCTCTGTGATCCAGACTGCGCTTCACAGTCCACAGCACCGCCAGACTGGAAATAGAAGTCGACTGCATCAGAAAGCATATTCTTATCCATGTTATCCATCCTTTCTGGATTTGCAAGATATGTATAAAGAGATAACCTGAGGCCTCTTCGGATAGCAGGTTCAAGATCAAAGTCATAGTCATAACTGGCTGTGCATACATTTGCATATGAAAAAGAAGAAAAGACCACCAACATGGCGATGAATATGATAAGTTTTTTCATGTGCAGCACGCCCTGTATTTCGAACAGCAGTCATCCTTTGATATCAGGCCAAAGGAAGCAAGCTTATAGTCGCATGTACCTCCTTTCTCTGCTGCATTGCATACCATCTCTTCTATCTCGATTCTTAGCTCTGCCCTGGTCTTCTGTTCGGGATTGGCCAGGTTGTTCCCACCACTGTCAGAGTTGAGCTCATCGCCTGGCGCACTGCAACTATTGGAAAAAATTAGCACAAAAATCACCAGGATTATCAATAATATAGTGTTTATAGGTTTCATCTTAATCTTACTCACTATGAAAAACAGGTATTTATATTTTGTGATTTGAGACACTCATGGCCACCCTGACGTGCACCTGTCATATCCAGAAGAGCATTCATCACGAAACCCCGGCGATAATCCGTCCATAAAGCCGCACCAGCCGTTCCACTGTGCATTGTCACAAACTGCAAAAGGATACCCGCAATCAGGACAGCTGGTGACAGAGATTATACCATAATCTTTCCTGATAACAAGCTCATAGAATGCATCATCCGGCTCAGTGTCATTGAAAAGAAAGTTCCCCCTGACATTATCATCGAACGGCCTTGATACATAGCTTGTGTTCTTGTAATAGACGACCAGGAATGTTGAGTTTGCGATTTCCAATGTATAATTGACATTCTCAAGCCTCCTGGGAACAGAGAATGTCCTGCTGTAGCCGTCCTCTACGATCCTGGCAAAATTGATCTCATCAAGTATCATGGCCATGAATTCACGCACAAGCGCTTCCTCATTTGTCTTGTTTACGTCCTCCATCCGGTTCCCGATGACAATGAATGTGGCAAGAAATATGAATAGAAGAAAGGTCATGAGAAGTGTGAATTCAACTGTTGCCTGGGCTCTTTTCATCTTTTTGTCCTCTTTATGAGCACATATTCCCCTCTTATGTTTTCCATCCGGAATTTCTTGGTCCCGGGATTAGCATCATCTGAAGTGAAATTGCCGTATATCGGCACCCTGGAATGAATTGCCACAACATCTCCCCTCAGAGTAGTCTCCATCACAAGTGTTGTGTTCAGCTCTGTTGATATGTTCACGATATTCTTCGGTAGTGTTACCTCTACAGTCTGTATTCCTCCCCTGCCGTAGGACCAGACCTGTTCAGATACATCGACCATGGCCCTGCCAGCCTTATGCGCCTGTGCAAGTATTATGTCCCTGGACGTGCTGCTTGTATAATTGAAGAACATGAAGATCACAGGAATCAGAAGCACCATGGATATGAAGGATATCAATACGAATTCCATGCTTACCTGTGATTTATTGTTCAGGATATTTCTTCTCATTTTTTCGTCTGCAAGCCAGCAGGAGGATTCTTAGGCGGATGCTGAGCCACTATCACATCAAGAAGGTCCGGCAGCCATCCTTTTTCTAAAAGTCTGTTCCTGATCTCCTCTTCTGTTATATTCTCTCCTCTGGCATTTTTTATGAATTCTACAACTTCGTCATAATTATATGATGGTTCCGGCGGCTCCAGGACAACGATCGTTCCGTCCTTGTGCATCTTTATGGGCTTGCCTTTTTTCTCTGGCTGTTCCACTGGCTTTTGGATCTCATCCTTCTTTTTTTTCTTCTTGGACTTGGCCACCTTAAAACCGATGACCACGATGACCATCAGTACAACGCCCACAATCACAAAAGCTATGACCAGATTATCTGCGCCAGAGAGAAATGTCTCGACCATGCCTTTCTTTTTCTTGCTGAACAGGTTCTCTATCGCTTCTTCTTCCTCTTTGTTGCTCTTGACATCAGTTATGTCGTCCTTCAGGGTAGAGTTTTCAGGCGCAAGTATTGTAGAGTTGTCGGATAGGTCAGTGGTATTGGTTGGATCAGTCATGTTCGTGGTGTTTGTAGTCTTATTGGCTATAGTGGAATTATCCAGGGTCTCATTTATTGTAGAATTGGTCTTCTTGTATGTGTTGTTGATCTCCTGACCGAAGATTATCTTCTCCTCATGCGCTTCATATTCGAGGCGGATCATCATGTCGTCGCTCTCCTCAAGCTCTTCTTCAGTAAAATTGAAATCTATATCGATCCTCTCGTTCTCATTGAACTCCTCTATCTCTTCTTCTGTAAGTTCATAGTCCATACGAAAATCTTCATTCTCCAAAAAGACAGTCAGCTCATCATAATCAATGTCTTCGATCTTTTTGAGCTCGATTCGAAACCCCACTGCACCTTCCACTATTCTCATCTCATAAGTTGTCTCATTAGAGCCGTTCGTACCGTTCACAGTCATATTCATGTAAACAGGAGAGAAGAGATAGCTGATATTGATTGTCGCATTAAAAGGCCTTTTCAATATCTCTATCTCAAATACAGAGAGATTGTAAAAGCGTTGTCCATATAATGATTCATAGCTATAGCTGAATGTCATGTTCTTCTTCAGGTTTAAGTTTGTCGTTGGCGCCCTGAAAAGAAATTTCTCGATAACAAGTGAATTCCTGTTCATGTTCAGGTACACGTATTTCCTGTCATCGAACAGTTGCGAGGAGATATTGACGCTGAGATTCCGAAAATCATCCCTTTCGCCGAGAGTCTTGATCTCAACAGTTATGTTCTTCTCATCTGAAGACTTATAGACTGTGGATTCATTCAGCACAGGATATGCCTCGATTGTTCCGATCTCAGTCTCAAGCTCACAATCAGTTCTGTTGGTGAACTGGACATCAAGATATTCATATTCGATTATTGCAGAAGAATTATAATGCCCAGCATAGAAGAAATCGAATATCATCTCTTTTCTCTTGCCAGAACCAGGACTAAGTGAGGTAGGACCATGATATACATGACCATAGTATTTCTCAAAATCTGATTTGGAGATATCATATATCATCCATTCTGACGGGATGATTGTGATATTTTCCACAGAGATCTTGTTTTGGCTGTGTGTGTTATTGATCCAGAAAGTCACAGTATTCATCTCCCCGATATGCTGTGGATTCTTGTCATAGAAGCATTCGAAAACAAGAGGGGTCTTCATCGTGATCTCTCCAGGATCATTGTCCCTCATCTTATAATCCTCGCCATTGAACTTAAAATAGCCGGTCCCTTTCTTGAAGCTGTAGAGGCTTGTGTGTTCTTTTTTGGTGTATATCTCCATTCTTGCGACTATCTTGACCTCCTCACCCGGGTCTATGTCTCCTCTCCAGTATATGACATTTGAATCAGTATCAGCATTTGACCTTCGAAATTCTGTATATGAATCATCGTCCTCCTGTTTTGTAGCGAACCTCGCATGATCTTCTTTTCTGAAGTTAAGAGGCAGGGTTTCTGAATAGAAAAAAGATTCTGCTGTCTGGGTACCGGTATTTTTTAGTGTGATTGACTTATTGAAATATTCCCGGAAAAAGACTGTTTCAGATTCCAGTTCAGAGTTGATCGTTATTTTCGGCTCAAGCTCTTCGACCTTGACATGGAACATCAGCTCTTCTTCGACCCCTTTGATTCCGGTTATGTTGTATTTCTCATAATAGTCTGTCCAGTTTGACTTCACGTCATCATACATGAAATACACATTGTTCTGTTGTTTTGAGATATTGAACCTGGCATAGACCCTGCCAGTCTCAGAATCATTTGATTCAAGCACGACCACGTTCTCGGTTCCAGAATAGACAGTGAATACCTCATCATCGATCTCGATTTGGTCATCCTCCTGCACCCACCCCTCAAATGCTTCAGCAGAAAAAGAAAGGCTGCAAACTAGTAAGACTATCAAAATCATATGGTTTATTGTTCTACATACCATAAGATACCTCTTTTTATTGACCTACATCATGAGAAGATTACTATTTAAAGGTTATGTTTTGCAGGCTTAGTCCCTAAGAGAAAATGATGAAGATCTAAAGATCAGCTCTGCTCTGCACCAACACCAGGCTTGAGAGTCGTGATGATATATCCTTTGTTTGTCTTTGGAAACGCTTCTGTTGTGCGTTTCACGCCGAGTTTGACTGTGAACTTATATTCCTTGTCCACCAACATAGGCACATCAGTAGAGCAGTTGTAGAATATCAGGTCGAATATCTGCAGGTCATCGACATTGCTCACAGGCTCAAAATCACACTCTACTTTGTCATCGCCTAACATTATCTCAGCTGTCTCAACATCTATAGGATACCTATACTCGTTCATGAGCCTCACACCGATAGTCCTGCTGGTGGCATATGATTCAAAGCACTCCATGTCCTTGAAATGGCAGCCAGGTTTTGCCAGATAGATGAAAAGAAATATTATTCCAATCAGGACTATGACCAAGAAATATCCGGCTATTGGAACAGACCCTTTTTTCATTTATAACACCAAAAAATCCATAAAAAATATCTAAAAAACTTTACTGCACGCTCGCAAAGACATCTCCTGAGACATCCTTTGAGTACATTGCTGAGGCTGAAGTGAAGAAATACTTCATCTTTACGACAAACTTGATCTTTGTTCCTTCAGACAGCTGGTCTCCATTGTCGCATCCGATGGATATCAGCCTTGACTCGCCTTCTGGCCACATGATTGCAGCATTCGATGGTAGCGTGGCTCTGCCAACAGCGTCCATTCCACCATGCAGATATCTTATATCTGTAACAGTATTGTCTGCCCAATCAGGAGGACCATCTGGCAGATCTGCTGCATTAGGATTCACGCATTGCCCTGTCGAGATATTGGAAAAGCACAGGTTGCATTCAGCATCAACATCACCAAGAGCAGTCACATCAGAATCTATGTCACCGTCATAGAGCCTGACATCTCCGCCGAAGTTGTTCGTGACCACAGCAAGCATGGTCGTTGTCAGTTCATTGTTCATGACCATCTGGTCTGTCTTGCATATTATCTGGCTTCCGAACGTGCACCTGTCCGGAAGGAACCTGTTCGGATTAAGTACACCAAAATAAGCGAGTGCGCCGATCATGATCAAAATGACCAGGAATGCCCAGCCATAGGTCATTAAAAATTCCAAAGCACCCTGTGCTTTTCTTTGCATTATCTATTACCTCCTGCAGTTTCTATGTAAGTCGTTGTAGTTGATATCATATATAGTATCATCCTTGAAGAAGGTAGTATTTAAAGATTATGTTTATTCAATTTAGCGATCCATATTATTCTTAGAAAAAGGAAAAGAAAAAATAAAAACTAAAGCTTTACTGGACACTCGCAAAGACATCTCCTGAGATATCCTTGGAATAAGCTGCTGTTGACGAAGTGAAGAAATACTTCATCTTAACGACAAACTTGATCTTTGTTCCTTCTGATAGCGCTGCAGCATTATCGCATCCTATGGCAATGAGCCGGGACTCACCCTCTGGCCACATCACTGCATTTGCTGCAGGAGCCGGACCACCTGCTGCTTCACCTTGTAGGTAAAATACATCGGTAGAAGCATCATCTATGAAATCAGCCGGAGCAGCATCTGCATCACTTGCAGGCTCAATACAAACTCCTGTTGAAATATTAGTGAAGCATAGATTGCATGTTGCATCAACATCACCTAGAGCAGTCACATCAGAATCTATATCACCATCATAGAGTCTAACATCGCCGCCGAAGTTATTAGTAACAACAGCAAGCAAGGTAGTCTGTACCTCATTATTAATCACCATCTGGTCTGTCTTGCAGATTATCTGGCTTCCGAATGTGCACCTGTCCGGAAGGAACCTGTTCGGGTTAAGTACACCAAAATAAGCGAGTGCACCGATCATGATCAATATAACCAGGAATGCCCAGCCATAAGTCATCAAGAATTCTAAAGCACCTTGAGCTTTTTTTTCCATTTTATTACCTCCAATCACCTTTTTTTATGATTATTTCAAATTCTTTTTTCCTTATTCTGATTATACTATTATTTAAACTTTTCGTTTGGGCAGTAAATCAAAACAAAAGCTTTTTAAAAGGAAGTTAAAAACCAAACTACCATACAAATAGATTGCTAAAAATTTGATTCAAAAGTAAAAAAGTGCAAGAAAAAAGACAGGAGGACATTCACAATGGCTACGAAATTCGCAAGCATAGGTTCGCTGCAGAAGGGAAGCTATGTTATAATTGACGGGATCGCATCCAAGGTCTTTTCGACCGAGACATCAAGGCCTGGAAAGCACGGCCATGCAAAAGTCAGGCTGGTCGGGGTCGGACTGATAGATGGCAAGAAAAGAGAGGTTGTAAAACCCGGGCATGACAATGTCGAGGTTCCGATAATCGAGAAGAAGAACGCCCAGGTATTGTCAATATCAGGAAACAAGGCAAATATAATGGACCTTGAATCATACGAGACATTCGATATAGACATCCCGGATGAACTCAAAGGAGACATCAAAGAGAACTCGAATGTGCTTTACTGGCAGATACTTGACGAGAAGATCATGAAGCAGGTCAAGTCTGACTAAATGATAAATAGATCATTTTCATTTTTTTTTAAAAAAAACAGATTATACCAAACAGGAAGGTAAGATAAAAATGGCAAAGCAAACAAGATTAAACATCCGAAAGCTTATACAATGCGGAGGTGTCCACCTTGGCTAAGTTCCCGGAAGCAGAGACAAGGATGTTCAAGAACAAGTTCGCATGCAAGTCATGCAAGACAGTCAACAAGGCGAACAACCTGAAAGTGATCGCAAGAAAGGTTTCCTGCAAGAAATGCGGAAGCAAGGACCTGCGGCCGCTCAGGAGAAAGTGATAGCCTGGACTTTCTTATTTTTTCAAGCTCATATAGCGCAAGCTATTTCTTGACAATTGCAATATCAAGGGACATATAGCTCTGCTCAGCCTAATATAAGTTGACTTAAAAAAAAGCACCAACGGCTTCATCCGATAAATGCGTCTGTGCCAAGGGAGGGATGGTTTATGCAATAAAGCTTCCCGTGGCCAGGCAAAGCTTGCGCAGCAAGCGGAGTAGTATTTATTGGATGGAGCCAGCACCAACCAAACCTTTATATACAAGAGGGGCAAGTAAAATCACAACATCATAGGAAGAATCAAGAAAAAGGGAAGAACATGGCGCTTGAGGATTATTGGTTTGAGATAACATTCTATGCGATCATCCTATTGATAGTATTTCTCAACAGGAAGAAGTTCGACATTCAGGCAAAGATTATCGCACTTTACCGTACTAAGTTCGGGCTGAAACTAATGGACAGAATATCTGCAAAGTACCGCGAGATTGTCAGGATCTACGGCCTGACAGGAATAGGATTCTGCGTGGTGGGAATACCAATAGCCGCATACATGTTCATCCTGACCATCTTCAAGATGATCGAGATGCAGATGCCTTACGACGGAAGCCCGGTAGTCATACCTGGCGTTCCGCTAGCAGGTCTGGGGATCAAGTTCCCGCTCATAATCGGCTGGATAAGCCTGTTCATCATAATGATCGTGCATGAGTTCTCGCACGGTGTTGTCGCAAGAGCACACAACATAAAGGTCAAGAGCTCTGGTCTTGCATTCTTCGGTCCGATTCTAGGAGCATTTGTCGAACCAGATGAAAAGCAGCTGGACAAGGCAGATGATGTTGCACAGTATTCTGTATTTTCTGCCGGCCCGTTCTCAAACATAGTCCTATTTGTGCTGATAGTACTGGTCTCTTCACTGATAACCACGCCTCTTCTGATATATGCCTCAGAACCTGCAGGGATCCAGGCGATAACAAGGCCTGATTCGCCGATAGAACAGGCAGGACTAAAAGGCGAGGTCATAATAACAGGGGTCAATGGAACAGAGGTAGAAGAATATGATGATTTCAGAGGAGCCATAACAGAACTGAGGCCGAACCAGACCCTTATCCTGAACAGCACGCAGGGAGAATACAACGTTACACTGGGCCAGAACCCGGCTAACAGCTCGATAGGATACATAGGATTGGACCAGATCAAGGACAAGCGAGAGCCCAGGATAGGCAATGCATTCGGAAAAGGCCTTTTCTCTTTCCAGCTATGGCTGGAGGAGCTACTGTACTGGACAGGCCTGATCTCATTTGCTGTGGCGCTCTTCAATGTCTACCCAATATTCATAACTGACGGAGCAAGGCTTCTGAAGACCGCATTCCTAAGGATCTACAAGGACGAGAAGATCGCCATGAAAAGATGGATCCTGGTCAACCAGATAGGGATCGCTCTTCTGTTCGCGATACTGATAATACCTGCTTATTTCTCATTGAGTGGTCTGCTGGGCTAAAAACAGCCATCATCAGCAGCTGCATTGGATACACGAGATCCTGCAGCTTCGATGTTTGCAACGCGACCTCACCAGCACAATATTTATATTCATACAGCAAATCTATTGAGCATAATGATCCACATAGTACTGGTCGAGCCAGAAAATGAAGGAAACATCGGAGCGATTGCCCGCTCGATGAAGAACTTCGGCCTAAAAAGCCTTATTCTGATAGAGCCAAAAGCAGACCATACATCTGATGAGGCAAGATGCCGCGCCAAGCACGCCCAGGACATACTAAACAACGCAAAAGCCAGAGAATCGGACTTTCTGAAAAAGATGGACTATGTCTTTGGAACTACCGCAAAGCTCGGGACAGAATACAATCTTCCAAGGACCCCAATATCACCAGAGAAGATGGCATCCATGCTGAATCCCATGCAGGAACAGGCCATAGTCCTGGGACGTGAAGGGACAGGCCTGACAAACAAGGAGATCGCTATGTGCGACATCATAGTCAACATCCCTGCATCCAGGAGATACCCTGTACTGAATCTTAGCCACGCAGCGACAATCCTGTTCTATGAGTTATTCAAGAACAATGACAAGGCGCAGAAAAGCCGGACACCGATAACAAGAAAGGAGAAGCAAAAACTGCTCGAAAGCTTCGATAAGGTCCTGGACTCGATGCAGTTCAACACGCCTGAAAAAAGACAGACCCAGAAGATCATCTGGAAGAGGCTGATAAACAGGGCCCAGCTCATGCAAAGGGAAGCATATGCAGTCTTTGGATTCCTAAAGAAGATTGACCTGGCCAGAGGCAAGAAGCGCCCAGATGATAAAAGGCATAAGGATTAGGAAGATCACAAACACCAGAAGGAAGAAAGCGACTTCTCCGACAACATAGATGATGATAAAAGACTGCCATATAGCGATCTCCTGCAGTTTCGCAAGACCTGTTATCCTAAGATAGATCTGATAGACTGCAAATGCTATACCGACAAGAGCCAGCACCACTATTCCTGACCACAAGAGAATGCTTTTATCAGGCACCGCAAACAGTATAAGCGCTGCTAAAAAGACCGGCTCTGTGATGTATTGAGGCGTAAGTGTATACGCCATCGACTTATGTGTCTGATAATAGCCGTACTTTCCGCCAAAAACGCGGACAAACAGGTGCGTGACATAATATCTCAGGAATGTCATAGAGAAGAAAAAGACCACGAAGAACACATATGCAATAACATATGTGAAAACATCGAATGCAAAAACAATGTTTGGCATCTCGAAAGGCACTCCCAACTGGTCCATGAGAGGCTTAAGTGAAGCCACAGTCTCGGTCATGATATTATTCAGGGAACCAAGATACTTGTAAGTCAGGATAACTGTGAGGACAAGAAAAAACACGATCATGAAAACTGTCGGATGCTTGATTCCGGTGAATCTTTTTATGTCAGGAAAGAAACGCCCGGGACTAAGAACTACCTGCTTTGCTGTCTCGATGATAGAGAGCTTCGGCTCAGTCTTCTTCTCATGCCTATTCTTTCTCTCTGACTTCTTTCTTCCTGCTTCCCTTATCTTTACCATCCTGCTTCTTCTTCCTCTCTTCAAAATACCTCTTGACCTCTTTGTTTCCAAGAGCCCTGGCGCCGGGGCCCAGCCTGAAATACTTCCTCTGCACATTCTCACCCCACGAGAACTGGCCGCTCTTGTTCTCGATTCGGTCAAGCACGAACTCCTGAGTATCCAGCCCTTTCTTAAGATGATAATATATCGATTTGCCTGTGCATTTCGCAAAGTTGTCAAGATAATACCGATAGATCTCATAGCCATAAGCCTTGCCGCAGCATTGCAGTATCTCAACTATGTTCTGCCGTATCTCTGATCCTACTGGCCTTCCGCTCTTGTTCATCTTCAATCAAAAAGCTTATTAAACCGCAATAAAATCGATTATCATGCGATATGTCATTGAGTTGTCCAAAGAGAATTTAAAGCTTTCTGTTATGGAAGCAGTGCATTTTCTTGGCCTAAAAGAATATAATCTCACAGATAACCTGCTGCAGTTTGAGAAGAACAGCTGCTCTGGCCTAAGCAGATTGGCTTATGCAAAGGCAACCTACCAGTTACTGTTCAAAGCAAAAAAGCATGAGCTTGAAGAAAAGATCAACAGATACTCCTGGAACAGGATATACAAGGGCAGCTTCTATGTCGAGAAAAAGCAGGCCACAGACGCACCAAAAACATCAGCGCCAAGTACAAAAGACCTCGCAGACATGGTATGGAGAAGATTAAAAGACCCCAAGGCAGACATAAACGACCCCCAGCTGCGCATATGCTTCTATTTCACCAAAAGCTGTGTGTTCGCGCTTCGCAGGATCCACGAAAATTCAGAAAGATTCCAGGACAGAAGAGCCCATCTTCGGCCTGATTCTGCGCCAGTATCACTCTCTCCAAGGCTTGCCAGGGCATGCGTGAACATGACAGGGACCAGCAAAGGCACTATCTGCGACCCTTTCTGCGGAACAGGCGGCATCCTCATCGAAGCAGGCCTGATGAACCTAAAGGCTGTCGGGTTTGACATCTCTGAGCAGATGGTCAAAGCGACCAAAAACAACCTTGATCATTTCAGGATAAGAAGATATAGTATCAAGAAGGCAGATGCTCTGAAAATTCGCGGCATGTATTCTGCGATTGTCACAGACCCGCCCTATGGCAGGAACACGTTTGTTGCGGACCTAAGAAAACTATATTCTGATTTCCTGCAAAATGCACTCGAACTGACAACGGTCATGGTGATCATATTGCCAAAAGGCCTAAAAACAGAAGACATGCTTGATGGCTGGAGACTTATTGACTCCTGCAGCTATTACATACATCAGACCCTTTCTAAGAAAATACTCCTGTTAAGAAGACCTGGATGAAAAAAGAACAGAAAAATATCGATTTCTTTTTGTCTGGCTCAGAACTCTTCCAGGAATCTCTCTGCGGTCTGGATGGCAAAATCGATCTGGTCAACCTTCAGAGATTTATAGTTCTCTAGGAATCTGTTGCGAAGGGCCCTGACTTTTCTGATCTCAGACTCAAGTGGAAGTGATGTCTTATCTGATATCCTCTCCAGCATCTCTTCGAATGTCACGTCTGCTTTTGAATTGAAGATCTCATTGTATCTTTTCTTGAGATGGTTGGTGATCGCCATGTCAGACAGGACAACCGCATGGTTCATGGTATTCTTGGCTGATGTCAGCATGTCCTGAGCTGAAGCATCCTCAGTGGATGAAGGAACGACCGTCTCTTCTTTTACAACAATTTTCCTGCGTTGCTCTTCTTCCTCATGTTTCTCTGATTTAATATCTGATTGCTCCTTTCTCTGCATGCTATCATGACCAACACTCTTCTCTTGTATAGTTTCTTTGGGTTTGGGCTCAGCAGGTGCCATCCTCTTCTCTTTTTCATCACCGGGTGCCGGCCCAAAGGCTTCTGCTGAAGGCTGCTTTGTCTCTGCCTGTCTCTGTCCATCAGTAGGTTTGACTTCCGGCACGTGATTTCTCTCTTCAGTCTCCCCGCTGTCCGAACTTTGCTCTTTTTTTCCTTTGAACAGGTTGAACAGGCTGAGACCTCCGGTTTTCTTTCCTTCTTCTTTTTTCGGCTCATCCTTTTTCTCAAACTCCCTGGAAAGGGTCTCCTCTTCAGGGTTAGGTACATCTTCCTTTGCTATCACGTCATCTTTCTTTTCTTCAGGCCCCACTTTCTCATAGTCTTCATAATCCGGCTCATCATCTATATCCACTGTCTCTATCTCACTGTTTTCGATATTGTCCTTAAGCTTCTCGAACTCTATGAAGCTTTCGTCTTCTTCGCTATTTCCTTTATCTTCTCCTGACCCTACTCCCGCGAAATCCTCTGCTTTTTCTTTCATATCCTCTTGAGTTGGTTCTTTTGGCATCTTCATCTCCTTAAGCTCGACAAGATAGAGCTGCTTGTTCCGATCCAGCGCAAACTCACCAGACAGTTCCTTTTCCATCTTTGTGTTCAGTTTGTTCATGGCCTTTGCAGCCTCGACAATGAAAAGCTCATCCAGCTTTTGTTTGCTGCCACTATCTTTGCCTACTTCGACGAGTCTCGGTCTTCTTGAATCAGAATCAAAAGCATATTTGCTTGATTGATGTGCTACTTCCTCGATCTTCGGCTCAAGTGTCTCCTTTGTTATCTTGTATATGTCTTTTGCGATCGAGCTGTCGTCCAGTCCTTCTCCGTACCCAAACACAGCAAAAACAGTGTACCTGTCCTTTGCACCCGAATCGATGTCATAAGGGATGAGTGCGCATGTCGCATCAATCTCGATGAACTCCTGCATGACAAGAGCCATGGAAAAATCCTTGATATCATTATCCAGCCTGTATTTGATGGCGCTGTATGTATAGAGCGATGCCCAGCACATCTTGATGTTCTTGATAAGCTTTGTCTTGTCAGAGATCCTAAAGAAAGCCAGGTGAAGCCTACCTTCTTTTGGAAGCGGAACTGCGCTCGGCCTGATGATGATCTCAGGATTATGCTCCTCATCAACAAGCTCCACAAGCGGTTTGTCTTTTGAGATCCCGATAGTATGGTACATCTCCAGTATTTCTTCTTCTAATTCTTTTGGCATGCTCGCTGTAACAATCAGCCTTTGGATGTCATTGGCGATATTCTGCAGTCTCTCCTTGTCATCAGTATTGCTGATCATGAGAAGGTTCTCGATCTGCTTTCGGACCATGCACTTATCCAGGAAGGCCTCGAAATAATCCTTAGGTATGATCATGCCGTCGCAGACCTTGACATGGTTCATGGCTTTTGACAGAAGTTCAGCCTTTGTTCCAGCCAAATCACTTTCTGCACTTGCGCCTTCCTGGCCTAGTTTGATTATCTTTTCCATATTTCCTCCCAGATGATTACTCCTCTTAAATAAGGAATTGCTATTTAAAGTTTGTGATTCGATCAGTATCTCCGATTATATAAATGGATTCTCGCTGCATTTGGAAATAATAACAAC
>CAYMIF010000021.1:0-31586 GCA_964390375.1 uncultured Methanosarcinales archaeon | reverse complement strand
GTTGTTATTATTTCCAAATGCAGCGAGAATCCATTTATATAATCGGAGATACTGGACAAACAAAAAGCTTTATAAATGACTGATAATTTTTAAGGCAATATTCAGGTGATATTTAATGGAAATCAAGGTTATAGAATCAAAGAAGAATCGGCTCGTAATTGAGATTGAAGGAGAAGGGCATTCTCTTTGCAATGCTCTGAACCATGAGCTCAACAATAATTCAAAGGTAAATTCATCAGGATACTTCATAGATCATCCTCAGACAGGCATCCCGAGGATTGTGATCGAGACATCCAGTGGATCTCCAAAAGATGCGCTTGTGGATGCAGCAAAGAAGCTGATCAAGCAGAATGATAAGTTTCTCAAGGCGTTCACAAAAGAACTAAAATGATTCCCCAAGATGATGGGAAAAAATTCTTAAGACTTGCAAGAGAATCCATTGAAAGCTATTTTTCTGAAAAAGAACCCAATATATCTGAAGACATAAAAAAAAAATATTCTGAGAAGCAGGGCTGCTTTGTGACTATCCATAAAAACGGCCAGTTGCGTGGTTGCATAGGTTTTCCAGAGCCACATCTCCCTCTCTGGAAGGGTATTTTTGAGGCTGCTAGATCAGCAGCATTTAAGGATCCTAGATTCCCCTCTCTCAAAGAAGAGGAACTAAAAGAAATAGACCTTGAAATCTCAGTCCTGAGCATTCCAGAGGAGATAAAAGTGAATGACCCATTAGAATATCCACAGAAGATTGAGATCGGAAAGCACGGCCTCATCATCAGGTGCAGTTTCAGTTCAGGCCTTCTTCTGCCGCAGGTGGCTGCAGAATATGGTTTTTCGCCGGTTCAATTCCTTGAATGTCTCTGTCAGAAGGCTGGACTTCCTGATGGTTCATGGAAAGAAAAAGAATGCAGGATATTCTCATTCGAGGCACAGATATTCTCTGAACATTGACAAGGGGAAAAGAGCAAGATTCATAACTCTTATAAATGGAAAAACAATTGCACGATTCATAGAAGATGGCATTCCAGGAACTAGATCAAATAAGAGAAAAGATCAACAAGGAACTTCAGAATCTTTTTGATAAGAAGATTTTGGAGGCAAAAAATGTCGACAGCTTCGCAGTAGATATGGTCAAGGCTCTTGAGGACTTTACCATGAGGGGAGGAAAACGCATCCGTGCAGCCATGATCTACTACGGCTACACAGCATTTAGCCAAGACGACCTTGATGAGGTGATAAAGGCCTGCATATGCATTGAGCTTATACAGAGTTTCTTCCTGATCCACGATGACATAATCGACAAGGATGATCTGAGAAGAGGCGGACCGACCCTGCACAAGATGTTCGAGGACTATCATGTGAAGAATTTCAAGCTCAAGTCTCCAGAACATTTCGGAAGGTCCATGGCAATGCTTGTCGGAGATCTTGCTGGCTCTATATCAAACGAGCTTTTCGCTGATATAGGCCTTCCGGATAAGAACAAGCTGGCAGCGATAATTGAACTTAACAAGATGGAGTCTGTGGTCGTCTTCGGAGAATCGCTGGACATCCTCTCTGAACTTCGAGAAGAACTGACTAAAGAGGATCTTTTAAAGGTCAACAGGTACAAGACATCAAGTTATACTTTCGATAGTCCTCTGAGGATAGGCGCTCTTCTTGCAGGAGCAGATGAGAATCAGATAAAGCCTCTTCATGAATACGGTATGAATCTTGGGATGGCTTTCCAGATCCAGGATGATATCTTGGGGCTCTTCGGAGATCAGGAAATTTTTGGAAAGCCTATAGGTTCAGATTTTCGTGAAGGCAAGACTACATTGCTGAGTCACAAGACACTGGAGCTATCAGATCAGGAAGACAGGGACTTTGTCAAGTCGATGCTCGGAAAAGAGGACATTACAGCTGAAGAGATAGAGAAACTAAAAACAATAGTAAAAGGATGCGGATCATTGGATTATAGTATAGATCTGACAAAAGAACTTATAAAAAAGGCAAAGTCTTCGATAAAAGGGATTGAGATAAATGACGCGAGCAGGATGTTTCTGCTCAAGGCAGCAGATTATATCATCAATCGGAAGATTTAATAACTACCTAAGCGTTTTCATATTCACAAGGGATGGTAAATAAAGATGCTGACAAGAAAGATTGACCATATAGACATATTTTTGAGAAAGAACGTGAATTTCCAGACTATTACACCAGGATTCGAGAACTACAGGTTCATGCATAATGCTCTTCCTGAGATAGACTATGACAAGATAGACATGAGCACAAAATTCTTTGGCAAGAAGCTGGACTATCCGATAATAATAAGCCCGCTTTCCGGAGGGACTGAGCTGTCCAAGAGCATCAACAGGAAACTGGCAAGACTGGCTAAGGATTTCAATATAGGCATGAGTGTGGGCTCCCAAAGACCTTCTATAGACAATCCAAAAGTCGCAGATACCTATAAGGTAAGAGATCTTATTCCAGACCAGCTGCTGATCGGAAACATAGGGGCGATACAGCTGAATAATGGATACAAAGAGAAACAGATAAGAGAATGCTTTGATCAGATAGACGCAGACATCGTCTGCCTGCATCTGAACCCTTTGATGGAGACCATACAGCCGGAAGGCAACACGAACTTCGCAGGTCTTCTTGACAAGATTAAGGGTATTTGCAATAAGATAGACAAGCCGATAATAGCAAAGGAAGTCGGAAATGGCCTGTCTGGTGAAGTTGCACAAAAGCTTGAGAAGGCAGGGGTAAAAGCGATAGATATTGCTGGTGCAGGAGGCATATCCTGGGCTGTGATAGAGGGCTTCAGAAGAAAAAGCCGAATCGGAGAGGTCTTTCGTGATTGGGGCATTCCAACAACAGAATGCATCATTGATGTAAAAGGCAAGGTCAAGATTCCGATAATCGCTTCTGGAGGAGTGGCATCAGGAATAGATGCAGCAAAAGCACTGGCAATGGGAGCAGATATCATAAGCATAGGAGCTCCGCTCCTAAAACCTGCTTTAGGCTCATATGAGGACCTCAGGGAATTCATGACGGGTTACATAAATGAACTGCAGATTACTATGTTCTGTATTGGGGCAGACAGCATTGATAAGCTCAAGGCAACAAATGCCCTGAGGAAAATTAAATGATTCTGAACGCTTAAAGCCTAGTTTTCAAAGAAAGTCTTATAGGCAAGATAAGCATTGTATACGTCTACCTTGCTCGTGACTTCAGCTGTTGAATGCATAGACAGCACAGGAGGACCAACATCTATGCAGTCCATACCAAGCTTGGACATGTACATTGCTATTGTGCCGCCACCGCCAGCATCTATCTTGCCAAGCTCACCTGTCTGCCAGCAGACATCCTTCTTGTTGTAGATTTCGACAAGCCAGCTCATGAACTCTGATGAGGCATCGTTTGAATGGTATTTCCCGCCTGCGCCCCCATATTTCTCAACAGAGACCCCATGCCCAAGAAAAGACGCATTCAGCTTGTCATTTACATCTGAGAAATTAGGATTTACAGCAACAGTTACATCAGCACTGAGTGATGCCGAATCCTCAAAAACAATGGATTTCCTCTTCGAGGCTGAGCTTAGTTCAAGTATATGCTCGACAAAATTCTCAAGTATTCTGGACTGTGCGCCAGTATCGCCGAACGAGCCGATCTCTTCCTTATCAACAAAATAAGCAATGGCTGTGTTCTTGATTTCCGGCTTTGTATCGAGGAACCCAAGAAGAGAAGTATAGACGCAGACCCTATCATCCTGGCCGTATGCAGATATCATTGAACCGTCAAAACCGATATCCACTGCCTTTCCTGCAGGAGTCAGCTCGACATCAGCAGACTGAAGGTCTTCTTCGATAATTCCGTATTTATCTGAAAGGACCTTCAGGAGGCTGAACTTCGCAGCTTCTTTTATCTCTTCATCATCTATAGTCTTGTTTCCTATAACAACGTTTAGCTGTTCGCCGGTTATGCCTTCCTTCAGCTTTTTGTCCATCTGCTCTCTTGCAAGATGTATCTCCAGATCAGGTATGAGAAGTTTGGGTTCATCCTCTGATTCTCCGAAAACTATCTCTTTTTTTCCATTCTTTGTATGGATTACTGCATGCATGCTCAAAGGAACATTAACCCAATGGTACTTCTTTATTCCGCCGTAGTAATGCGTCTTGAGCATCACAAGTGCAGAGTCCTCATATATCGGCCTTGGCTTGAGGTCGAGTCTTGGTGAATCCATGTGCGATCCGACTATCCTGAGGGTCTCAGGGTCCCTTCCTATTTTGGCAGCAAGGACCACCCTGTTCTTGAATTGTTTGTAGACCTTATCTTTTTTGGAAAGTGACTTGACATCATTGATATCTTTGAAACCATTTTTCTTGAGCATATTCACTATATTCTTTGCGCATTCCCTTTCAGTCTTGGATGAATCCAGGAATCTCTTATAATCTTCAGAAAGGGAAAATACCTTTTTATTATCGCATCCTATCCATGCAGACTTGTTCTTGTAGAACATTTCTTCTTCGAGTTTCTTGTTTTTCTTTGTCATTTTTCCCTCCGTATCATATCTTTGGTTTGATTTTTGATTTCGTGAAGCAGTATTTCCCTGATTTCAGCTTTCCGATGGTCCTTTTATATTTTACTGATACATTGACAAGGTTTTTGGTCTTTTTCCTGATCTTTTTCAGTATAGATGCCTCATCTTTCTTAGTGAAATTATCACCCACAACAAGCTCCAGAGTGAAATGGTCAAGCTTATCCTGTGTCAGCCTGAATCTTTTTATGTTCGGCACATCATAGAGAAGGTTCGTGAATGACTCGCCATAGATCAGCGAATCATCCGGCAGCGTGAATATATCCGTTTTTCTGCCAGCTACGATATTCATCATCGGAAGGCCTCTCATACATTTGCATCTCCCGCCTTTCCATGATCCAAGGTCTTCTATCTGGTATCTTATGAGAGGCATGGCCCTTGCGTTTAAGTCCGTGATTATGATATCTGAAATCTGGCCTTCCTTTGCTTTTTTCTTGCCTTTGATGAATTCCACGACCAGGTTGTCTGCGTTGAGGTGCATGTGTCCGTATTCACATTCCTGCGCAACCTCACCGACCTCCTTGCAACCATAGGAATTATAGACCCGGCATCCGAATACCCGTTCTATCTTTCCTCTCATGAAAGGATGCAGCATCTCTGCTGTCGTACATATTGCTTCTGGACTGTATATCTTTATCTTGTTTTTTTTTAAAAAATCAGAAAACAGGTACATCGCATTTGCATAAGCAGTTATCGCAAAAGGCTTGAATTCATTCAGCTTGTTCGCAAAATCCCACATCATATCCTTGTTCATATGAAAAGCATCAAGCATCAGCTGGTTGAATATCTTATTTCTGATTTTTCCAGGCATTGTGTTGCTCTTCCGGATTTCCTGAGGGCTCCCCCAGATTAAAGCATGGCGGTCATTCATGCTAAGGCCAAAAAAAGACTCGAATCTAAGCTTCTCTGCCTTTATGCAGTCAAATTTCATAGCGTTGAACTTAAGCTCAATGGGCTTTCCAGTAGACCCGCCGGTCCTGTAATTAGTGAGCTGGCTGCCTATATACTCTACAGAAACGAGCTTGTCTCCGTGCTCTAGTATATCTTCCTTTGTCAGGACAGGTAGCTTTCGAAGATCATCCACAGTCTGGATATCGTCTGGTTTCAGTCCCCTTTCCATGAACATCGCCTTATAATATGGGACAAAGCGATAGACATATCTTATCAGCTCCTGAAGTTTCTTCTCCTGGATTTTGAGTATTTCCTCTTTTTCCAGCCACTGGTTCTTCATAAGCTCTTTATACCTTTTCAGCATTGATCTTCCTCTGACTTTGTCGAAAAGAAAAAGAGCTGTCTTTTGGTTAAATAAAGGAACGACCATTGCATCATTTTAATAGGACAGGTCATATTTAAATCATTCTAAATTGGTTGTTTTTGTCTAGACAGTACAGCACCTTTCGGCCGAAAGATCACTTATTCCAAATTCGAGCTTAATACCGCAATCTTGAGCCAGAGGATGTAAGATCGAATGTAGCTCGAATTTGCCTTTTTGAATCAGAAGATTCCTAAACCCTTTCACACAACGTGTTCATGGTATTTGGAATCAGAAGATTCCTAATTTGTTGAGCATAGCTCTACCAATCCCCAGTACTCGAATTTAGGCGAGGGCCAAATACTCCACACTTTTCCGAATCGAAGTCACACGACTGAAGTCGTGAACCATTGAGCAAGCTCAAGGATTCGCAAACCTTTGAGCGGAGCTCAAAGTTTGGTGTGGGGATTCCTTGAGCTTGCGAAGAGGATTAAGAATTTTACGTTCGGAATAGGTCTGAAGCGTCGAGTTCTGGTTATCAGCAAACTATAAAAATAGTATTTTTATCCATGGTGATAATGAAAAAAAGAAAGCGTCTTCCAGAATGGTTCAGGATGAAATTCCCAAAAGAAGGGACAGGCTGCAGGGTCAGGTCTGTTCTCAAAAAGTACAGGCTAAAGACAATCTGCGAACAAGGCTCTTGTCCGAATATCGCAGAATGCTGGGAAAAAAGCCATGCAACATTCCTGATTCTAGGGGACTGCTGCACCAGGAACTGCCTTTACTGTAATGTCATGCACAGCAGGCCAATTTCACCAGAACCTGATGAGCCAGAAAGAATTGCAGACGCTGCAAAGGAACTTTCCCTGCAGCACGTGATAATAACATCAGTCACAAGAGACGATCTGAAGGACAATGGAGCAAAGACCTTCATAAGATGCATGCAAAGCATCAGAAAATCTTCACCAAATACCAGAATAGAGATTCTCATACCTGAATTCAAAACACAGTGGCTCAAAAAGATAATAAAAGAAAAGCCCGACATCCTTGCCCACAACATCGAGGCAGCAAAAGGTATATTTAAAAAGGTCAGGCCAGGATCAGATTATAGAAGTTCGATTGGACTTCTAAAAAAGACAAAGAACATCGACCCATGTCAAAAGACCAAGTCCGGTTTCATGATCGGCCTCGGAGAGAGCATGCAGGAAATCTTCTCGACAATCAGGGACCTAAGATCTGCAGGGATCGATTACATAACCATAGGCCAGTATCTGCAGCCTTCAAGAAAGAATATTGCTGTCGAAAAGTATTATCATCCAGAAGAATTCAGGCAGCTTAAAAACTATGCAAAAGACCAGGGTTTCAGTCATATAGAATGCGGGCCATTGGTCAGGAGCTCATATTACTCTGATTGATCTGAGGATATAGATCATGCCAGTATCAGACCGTATTGAAAACATCCCGGATGAAGGATTTGATAGTGCTGGGGGTCAAAGGTTCGGGTCTTTAGCCCCAATATCAAGTGGGGCTTAAAAACCCCACGAATAACCTGAAATTTGAAAGTATTATATACTGTCGCTCGGCCGATTCCCCACTTGATTAGAGAATAGATAGGAATCGGTTCCTGGCAAGAACTAAAGTTTCCATTAGCCTCACTTGAACGAATCAGGCCTTGGCACTATCAAACCCTATGGATCAGATGTTTTCAACGCGACCCTGTATCAGGAAAATATTTAAAAAGAACCTTTTAGGTTTATCTGCTAAGACAATGTCAGGACTGCCGACGATTGAGGAATGTGAAATGCTCTGGGATGAGTTCATGGTGCCAGAAAACATCAGGCGCCACTGCAGGATTGTATCAAGGATAGCTGTTTTTCTGGCAAAAAGACTGAAGAAAAAAGGTCTGGATATAGATATAGAGCTTGTCGAGCGCGCTTCTCTTCTGCACGACCTTCTCAAGATCGCGACAATAGAATCATTCCAGCAAGATGAAAGGTTCAAAAGAAGCGGCGAAGAAACCAAGCAGGGTTATCGGAAGCTGCAGGAAAGATTCTTAGGAAAGACACACGAAGAGGGAGCAAAAGAGGTCCTGGGCAGTTCATATCCGCAGCTGGCAGAAATAATAAAAAAGCATGGTTTCGAAGCGATCCTCACAATCGATAATGAACCCTGGAGCTGGGAAGAAAAGATTGTGACCTATGCAGACAAAAGAGTCAGGCATGATGAGATTGTCTCGCTCAAACAGAGGTTCGAGGATTTAAGGATTAGATACAGAAAGGACCTCAATAAGACTGACGAGAAAAGGATAAATAGAGCAGGAGAGCTTCACTACAGGCTTGAAAAAGAGATATTCTCATACCTGGACCTTTCGCCGGAGGATCTGGAAGACAATATTAAGAAGGACAATCCAGCTTGATATCTTTTTGAGAGCCATATACCACACATGATACTTCCGCCTGATTTCCGGAGGCATCTGTGACAATCGCCCTGGCTGTAGTATTGATATTTGACTGCAGATATTTCTTCATGAAAGGTATGTATACATCATCGGCTCTTTTTCTGCAGGTCAGAAAATCATAATCATCCGAGTAAAGCTTTCTTCCGAATTTCTCGATAGATATCTCGATCTTTCTTATGCAGCAGTCATCCCATGAATTCAGATATAAGTTGTAATAGTCCCCAGCTTCGACAGTCCTGCCAACGCTGATCGTAGGACTGTGCGAATCTTCGCAAGAAGGCTCTTGCAGTTCAAAATTGATGTCCTCGCGGCGATCATCAGAGCATGCGCTTAATGGCAGCATGCAGACAAAAAAGCAAAAAATAATCAGGATATCTCTCATATCGCAAATTATATGAGATGTATATATAAATATTTTCATCAGAAGGCGCTGTCCTGAAAGTACCTTTTGTGTATATTATCAAATACTATTGAAAATACGGGCGGCATTCAATCTTGTATCTACCATCTTAAAATGGTAGTACTAAGCTCGAATTTTCAATAGCTTCTTAAATCTTTATTGGCCTCGAAGATGATTAGCACCTTGATCCTTACTTAGCCTTGTTTTGAAAACATTCTTATATCATTAGACCTTAGCTTCAGTTTCATGAGGATCGGAAAACACGGTAATTCTGAGCTCTCGATTGTCGAAGGCGACATCACGCAGTCTGGCATGGATGCTATAGTCAATGCTGCGAATGCTGGTCTTTTTGGCGGCGGAGGTGTGGATGCAGCGATACACAATATTTCAGGAAGAAAGGTGCTCTATGATGCAGCACAAAAAGCAAAAGCCCATAGAGAATGGAACAGCGTGCCAACTGGTGAGTCTGTGATAACGCCAGGGTTCGGGCTTGAGAAATACGGCACAAGATATGTGATACATACTGTCGGGCCTATACAGAGCGTCCATAAGGATAAGACGCAGGTTCTGTTGGAGAACTGCCTGAAAACCAGCCTAGATCTTGCTGAAGAGCAAGGAGATATAATATCTGTTGCCTATCCTCTCATCAGTACAGGCGTATATGGAGTGCCTGTCAAGACCTTTGCCCAGGCTGCAAAGAATGTCTTTCCTGCTTATGGTTTTGAGAGAGTTAAGAAGGTTGCGATATATGTCTTTTCTGGCCCCAGGACAGAGGGCAGAGCGATTGAGACATTGAAGCAGGCCCTTGGTATGTAGAACTTTTATGATTGCAATAAAAGGTGAAGAAAGATGCTTGAACTGATAGATTTCCTGCTGATATCTTTGGGAATAAATATAGTTCTGTTCATCCCGGCATTCATATTCAAGACTGACAAGATCACCGACCTTAGCTATTCTCTGTCATTTATCGCTGTCGCTGTCATCGGGCTTTTTTTCAGCGATCATTCCATATTTAGGTTTATCCTGGCATTGATGGTGGTGGTCTGGGGGCTTCGGCTCGGGATTTTCCTGTTCATCAGGATTCGGAAGATGAATAAGGACAAGCGGTTCGATGGTGTCAGGGAGAACTTTATCAAATTCCTCCGGTTCTGGCTGCTGCAGGCAGTGGCAGTCTGGGTAATACTTATCCCAGCAATATTCTTTTTGTTGTCAGGCTCTTCTGAGGTCTTCTGGGCAGGACTTGGGGTATGGGCTTTTGGGCTTATAATTGAGGCAGCAGCAGACATAGAGAAGTACATGTTCAGGCAGGATGAGAAGAACAAGGGCAGGTTTATAAATACCGGGCTTTGGAGGTATTCGAGACACCCGAACTATTTCGGCGAGATACTTTGCTGGGCAGGCATATATGTGTTTGTTTTTCCGGCGCTCACTGGCACGCAGAAGCTATACAGCCTTGCGAGCCCTTTGTTTATCACGATACTTTTGCTATTTGTCACCGGCATACCTCCTCTTGAGAAGCGTGCTGATGAAAAATGGGGCAATGAGAAGGACTATCAGGAATACAAAAGGAAGACCAGCATCCTGATACCCTGGTTTCCGAGAAGATAGCTGATTGGGAACATTTATATGTATGCTCTTATATGCTAGCTTAGAGGTGTTTGATTCAGGATGGCAAAAATCGATTATTTTAAACTCATCGTATCTATCATCGCCTGCCAGGCAGCAGGCCTCATCGGCTCGATATTCACGACATCTTCTGTCAGGGAATGGTATCCTCAGTTGACAAAACCAGGTTTCACTCCGCCTGGCTGGCTTTTTGCTCCTGTCTGGACAACGCTCTATCTTCTGATGGGAATCGCGCTGTACCTGGTCTGGAGCAAAGGATTGAAGAGCAGGCTTTCCAAGCAAGCAGTGACTGTATTTGTCATCCAGCTGGTGCTGAATTCGCTATGGTCTATCCTTTTTTTCGGGCTGAAGAGCCCTGCCTATGCCTTTTTGGAGATAATCCTTCTGTGGCTGGCCATAATCATGTCGATATTCTATTTCTACAGGATATCCAGGACCGCAGCCTACCTTCTCATCCCGTATATACTATGGGTCAGCTTTGCCGGCGTGCTGAACCTGTTTATTGTGTTGTTGAACTAAAATGATTCGACCGAAAATATTGGTGAGCGCTTGCCTGGAATTCGAGAGGGTCAGGTATAACGGCCAGTCTATTCCGTCGCGTATTGTGGCAGATCTTGTGCCTTATGCTGATTTTATCAAAGTGTGCCCTGAGTATGAGATCGGGCTTGGAGTGCCCAGGGAAGCACTGCGTATCGTGAAGAAGGATGATGAATACAGGCTGATACAGCACAAGACCAACAGGGACGTGACAGATGAGATGAACGCTTTTTCTGAGAGATTTTTTGAGGATCTCAAAGCTGTCGATGGATTCATCTTCAAGTCAAAATCCCCCAGCATGGGTGTCAAGGGAGTAAAGGTCTATTCCGGCATGAAGGGCTCGCCTGTCATAGAAAGATGCGGCGGATTCTTCGCAGGCAGGGCAAGCGAATTGTACAAAGGCTATCCTATCGAAGAGGATGACAGGCTCAGGAACAGGAAGATCAGGGATCATTTCCTCACAAAGCTTTATCTTTTCGCTAGATACAGGGAAGCTCTTGAGAAGGATGAGCTTTTGGATTTCCATAGCAAGAACATCCTGTTGCTGAGATATTACGATCCAGGGTTGGCTGATAGCCTGGACATCTCAAAGGATGATTATCTCGAAAAGATAAAGCAGATCATGGCGAGGCCGCCAGGAAGCGATGAAATATATTCTTTTTATCATGAGCTTTTGGGCAGTGATCAGGAAATCCTGAAAAGATACAAGGACAACAAGGTCAGCCTTGAAACCTTAAAAGAGGTATCCAAATTGCTTATTTTAGACAAGAAACTGCTTTCTCAGACTTTCTTCTCTCCTTATCCAGATGGGCTCATCCTGGAGTCAGAGGATGATAGGGCAAGGGATTACTGGAAGTGATAGGTCTGTCATTATCCTGGATTTTTTGGAATGAAAATGTTTGATCAGGTTCAGAGCCCAAGATATTTCAGCAGACCCCATACCACAAACGCCGGCCAGACAATAGCCTTTAGGAATCCCAGGACCCCTCCCCAGAATGTCGTGGCCTGGCCGATGAAATATACTGCAGCGCCGATGAATCCCAAGCCGTAATAAGCGCAGGATGTGCCGTTGTCTGATATTGGGTTGCATACTTTTTCTTTCTTCTGCTTTTTCATGAAAATCACCTACTGCTAACCTGTTTTGATGCAATATTTAAATCTTACTGTATCATAGCAGAAGGTTGAAGAGAAATCCTACTGCAAGGACCATCGGCACAGTTATTATGGGAAGCCAGATGGCTGTCTTTTTGCCGATGTTCGACCATATCAGACCGATCTCTGTGTAGTCTGTAACAACACCGGCCATGAGGAATACAAAAGGATTTCCAAAGGTGCCTACCTTGTTGTAGATCTCAAATGCGATGGGTGCGCTACCTTCGCTGCATATCTCTATAATCGTCGCCACAGCCAGGGTGATGAGAAGACCTAAAAAACCAGGTCCAAGAAACTGCATGAAGATATCATCTGGAACATATGCGCCTATTAGGGCTGCAATCATAAAGCCTATCAGGATCCACCATAAGACCATGTTGGCAAGATTTAATGCACCTGCTGCGACGCCTTTGAATGCATTTTTCATGTTGAAGTTCCTGATGTTTGTCCATTCATAGCCCTGCTTGGATCCTTTGGTCTTTGACTGTTCTATTAAGCCAAACCTCTCAAGCAGCATGAAGATGAAGCCTGTTATCAAAGCAATGAGCATCGCGGCTATTATGAAGAATATGGCTTTTATGCCAAAGAAACCGAACATGAGTATCGTGATCGGAAGGTTTGCCCAGGGCGACGCGAGCAGAAAGGTTATCACTGCAGGGATGCCTGCACCCTTCTTGTAAAGCTGCATGGATATCGCAAGTATGCCGTGAGAACAGGCTGACATCAGGAACCCTGCGAAGACCGCGAAGAACAACGTCCTTTTCTTTTTCTGACCAAGATACCTGAATATGAATCCATCCGGGATAAAATAGTCAATCAATCCTCCTATGACCAAGCCCAGCAATATCGCCCACCAGATCATCTTCAGGTATGAGAGGATGCTATAGTTTAGTTCTGATAGTCTCGGATGAAAGGACATAGCAAAGAAGAGAATGAAGATCGATCCCACAATCTTTAGTTTCCTGCCTATCCTAAATCCATTTTCATTTTCAGCGCAATGAGAGCATGTCTTGCTTTTTTTCATGATCCATGCTTATATCTCTTCTGTTTTTAAATCTTGCTGGGCGATATTTAATCATTCATTGTTTTTTCAATAAATTTTTAATAGAAAAGAATTCCTCTTTTTTAGGATGAAGAAGATAATGGAGCTGGTCGAGTCCAGCAGGAAAGTGATCCTGGATTGCATGCTTTCGAACGGCGCGCTGGTCGCAGCGAATTCAGACAAGAGAGATTATCCAAAAGAAGCCAAATACTATAGGTATGTATGGCCGCGGGATGCCATGTTCACATGCATTGCTGCACGGATACTAGGTCTGAACATACATGAGAAATTCTTCAATTGGTGCACAAAAGCAGAAGGATGGGACAAGACCGGGCTATTCTACGAGAAGTATCATCCGAATGGCAGGAAAGCTGCTTTTCATTTCCAGCCAGACCAGACCGGAAGCGTCCTTATCGCTGTCTATGATCACTGCACTGCAAATGAAGCGGATCCGGTCAGGTACAGGAAGCTTATCTTGGGATGTGCTGACGGGCTATGCAGGGCGTGGGACCAGGATCATTTCAGGATCGTCAGCCAGGACCTTTGGGAAGAGAGGCTGTGCTTTCCTGATCTGAAAGGCAATTTTTCTTATTCTGCTGCGATGTGCGCAAGAGGGCTTGAATGCGCGGATATGATGATTCCAAACAGTAGATGGAAAAAAGCTTCTGAGGAGATGAGGAAGTGTGTGGTAGGCAGTTCTGGAGAACATTTCTTCAGGTCTTTTGGAAGGATTGATGACAGGCGGGTGGATGCCTCTTTGCTTGGGCTGGTCTGGCCAGCAGGTGTTGTGGGTGTATTTGAGAAGAGAATGCGAAATACAGTGAAGCTTATCGAGGAGAGGATTGTCAAGGATCATGGTGTATACCGATATGAGGGCGATGATTATGATGGATGGATGTACAAGGGGGATGTGCAGAGAAAGAAGGGTGCTGGATACTGGCCGCTCCTGAATTTCTGGATGTGCATATATCATCTGAAAGCTGGAAATAGTCGGCGGGCAAAGAAGTACTATGATAAGGTGCTTTTGAATATGAAAGGCAAAAAATATATCCCTGAACAGATCTTCGGAAATGACATACAGGTGTCGGTGTCTCCCTTGTGCTGGTCGCATTCGATGTTTGTCATCGCTTCATGGATGCTTGGGTATGTATGATAATGGTTCTCTTGATTGAGAGGCATTAGGGAAAAATATATATCTTTTCTATGTATACTTTATCGTTATGGCAAAGATTTTTTTCGGATGCTCGATGCGCGGCGGTCATGGTCTTCTCAGCAGGCAAGAGCTTGCGATGATTCCGCAGATAATCGAGGGACTAGGGCATGAGGTCACCTCCAGGCATCAGACAAAGCAAGGGATTATAGCAGAAGAAGACAGGCTTAACCCTACTGATATCCATGACCGTGATTTTCAATGGCTCAAGGATTCTGATGCAGGCGTGTTCGAGATCACGAATCCCAGCATCGGCACAGGCGAGGAAATCTCTGATCTGGTCGGTCTTGGAAAACCTGTGCTTTGCCTTTACAAAAAAGAGCTTGAGAACAAGATATCTGCCTATGGAAGGGGCAAGAAGGGATCAAGATTTGTCCACACAGTGTTTGATTGCTTTGGATATGAGTCCCTGGATGATGCAAAAAACAGGATCAGGGAGTTTCTGAAAGAAAATGAACTGGCATCATCGTAACTATTTTATATCTTAATGATATCCTTTGGATCTAATGCCAAGGAAAGTCAAGATCGCAACAGAGATCATCAGGGTGTCGGGAAAACTGAAGGAGGTCCTGACATTTAAGGACGAGAAAGGAAATATAGTCGACAGGATGGTTTCGCCCCTGATGGTGGAATTCTATCCGCGGGACCTTATGCAGGTAGTTGTGGGATCAGCGATACTTGCAATTCCGGTGGCATTCACTGAAGAGACATGGAACCTCGGCCAAACACTGCCATTTCTGAATGTGATCCTTATCATGGCGCTGTCGCTTCTATTTATCGGAACATTCGTCTACTATAACTTCTACAAGGGCAACATGAGGAAACACAAGAAAGAGTTTGCCAAGAGAGTTCTTTCGATCTATGTCTTCTCTTTCGTTGTCGTGGCTGTTATCATGACGATAATACAACGGGCACCATGGGCATCTGACAGCATGCTTGCACTGAAGCGTGTGATGCTTGTGTCTTTTCCAGCTTCGATGAGTGCGGCTGTGTCGGATATGATAAAGTGAGACGATCATTCGAGAATGTAATCCCAGCCAGGCTGCCATTCCTTTTTCTTTCTCCAGTCCTGGTCTATTGCCTGGTCCCAGGTCTTGTTGTTCAGAATAACATCCAATGCAAGCTGAGGCGCCTGATGGGCGATGATCGCTATGCGTACGCCCTGATACTTTTTTTTTATGAAACTGAGAAAGTCTGCTATCCTTTTTTCAACATCCCTGTATGACTCGCCGTTCGGAAACCTTTTGTCTACGAATTCCTGCATCCTTTCATTGAAGTCTTTTGCAGGTCTTTTTGTGTAGTCGCCGTAATCGCATTCCCTCAGCCTTCTGTCCTGGATTATCTTGTGGGTCTTTCCAAAACCCAGGACTGCAGAGTCTACTGCTCTCTTTAGATCTGAGCAGAAGATGACTGCGAAATCCTTGTCTGAAACACGCTTTGGAAGCTCTTTTGCCTGCCTAATACCCTGTTCTGAGAGTTCTCCTGGCTCGCATCCTGTTGCCAGGTCCTGCTCATTGTCTGTGGTGGTTCCGTGGACAAAGTATGTTATCTTGACTGGCATGCTGAATGGTTTTTGATGCAGGTTTTTAAATCTTTGTCCAGGGTAATAGAAATAGTTTTCATATCCATGTCCTTATATCAAGCCTTCTGACAGATAGAAATGTAATCCCCATATCCTGACACTAATGCAGGCCAGGTCTTTGTTGTCTCGACCTTTCTGAATATTTTCTCCATTGCTGGCAGCCTCTTTGCCAGGGATGTCTTGTATTCGTCCATCATAACGTCGTTGAAGAGGATGTCGATTGTTGCCTGTATGACCTCTTTTGGAGCATCGTTTTGTATGGTCGCCAGAAGGTATTCTGTACCAAGCTTAGCTGCTGCTACCATCCTTCCTTTTTCATCAGGATAATCATCTACGTATGCATCGGATATCAAAACAAATCCGCCAGGACAGGCCATTGCTGCCATGCTCTCCATTGCTTCTTCCTGGTTTTCATAGGGAATGTGATGTAGCGCTCCTGTGCAAGCTACGACATCGAACTCCTGGCCCGGCTGCCATTTCATGATGTCGTTTTCTAGGAATGTTATGCCAGGATATCTTTGATGAGAATGACTGATGTATCTTGGGTCGATATCTACTCCTGTCAATGTGAGGTCCGGCCTGGTCTGTGCCAATCTGCCCAATAGATAGCCAGGTCCGCACATAAGATCAACCAGAGTTCCGTCTTTTGGAGCCAGCCTGGTTATTATCTCTATGACCTTTTTTTGTGAGTCCCTGTAGGGCATGTATCTCAATTCCAGTTCATAGACTTCAGATTCCGGAAGCTCTTTCATATTTTTTAGAATTCTTTTAAGATTTATAAAAAGTATGATTATTTGTTGTTTCATAACTACTTTATAGAGGTAACAAAACCAAAACATTTATAACTTCATCCTTCAGACTACCCTAAAAATGCATGGGATATTACCTCACATAGTCACCACTGACGAAAAGCTTGTAAAACAGTTAACAAGCGAAGGCTATTCAATAGGAGCCAATGCAGGATATTTCATAGTATCTAAAGAGATAGAAATACCTCATCATTTATCAAGAGAATCTGTAGATGCCCTGACTGAAGAGCTCAGAAAAGAATACATGCATCTAAGCCAGCTTGAAGAAGGGACTCACACAGCTCATGTTCTGGTTAGAAAAGATGCAAGAGCAAGGCTTCTGGACAGTCATCCAACTGGTTATCTGGTGGAGATGACTGACGAAGGTCCGATAGTCCATTTCATAGAGCACATGACAACGTTCCCGGCTCTTGCAGGATATGGAAGCCTTCTTGACCCGGCAGAGATGGCGACGATCGGAGAGCCAGGAGACATACGAAGAAAACTCAAATATCCAGAAAAGCTCGCAATAGCAGAAAAAAAGCAGATTAGAGACAAGGTAGGATATGGAATGATCCTGGACACTCAACTGTTATTCAACAGAGGTCCCTCGATAAAAAGATATGGCAGCAGTCAGGAACAAAGGAACATGTCTGCCACACTGAATTCAAGGCCCTGCAAAGGTTCTGCTGCTCATGTAGTCATCTTCAACCCGGCAGATATAGCAGATGATCCGCTTGAATATCTTGCGAATGAGACCTATGGAGAGTATGAATATAACAGGAGAAGGATAAGTAATGAAGATATAACAAGCATGGGTGGAAAGGATCAGACAGGCGGCAACGATATATGGATACTTGAATCTCCTCTGATAACAGATGAGGACGTGCAGTTGAAGGTCCTGACAATCCCCACTTATGCGCAGATATCACCGACATACATAGACAAGATAACAAGAGGCCTGGTCCAGGCAGAAAAGATTGCACCAGGTATAGCACTTGGCTATGCAGGGTCTACAATCCAGCCTAACAAAAAACCTCTGATTGAACACCAGGAATTCATGCAAACCCTAAAACAGCGCCTATATCATCAGACAGATTAGATTTCCTGATCATACTCCTTCTTCCAGGTTATGCCGCCCTTCTCAAACTCTTTCTTCAATCTCTTCTTCAGTTCAAGAAGCATAGGTTTGAGTTCCGGGAAATCCTTGACATATGGATTGCCATAATTTGCGATGAATTCAGGCTTGTCGTAGATCTTGTGCCCGCTTTCAGCAAGTTGTGTCAAAGTCTCTATCTTGTCCAGTGCCTTTACGAACCTGGCTTCCTTTGTCTCGCACCCTTGATATTCATGCCAAAGCCCGTAGATCTCTTCATCCAGCATCTTTGGAAGACATGCTCTCAGTTCATCCATAGCCTTTCTTTCATTCTCCTGCTTCAGATCATTTGAGAATTTTCCTTCAGCGATCAGAACAGCGTCCACATCCCCGCATATTGCCTCAGGAATATCGTGCACAATCGCCATCTTCAATGACCGCAAGACATCGATGTCCAGTTTCAGCTCATCAGCCATAAGAAAGGTCATAAGCGCAAGACGCCAGGAATGCTCTGCACTCGATTCCTCCCGACCCGACGTGGTCTTGTTGTATCTTATAGTGGATTTCAGCCTCTCAGCTTTGCTGAGAAAATTGAATATCTTTTCAAGTTTGACATCATCGTTTTCCATATTTAACAGATAATCTGGTCTCATTTAAAAAGATTGGCGAAAAATGAAATCCTCCAAACCCAAGATTTAAATAAAACCCAATCCCCCAAGATTTATCAAATTCATAAAAGGTGATTTCATTGGGAATAATACTGACAGACGAAGAGAAGAAACTGGTCTCAGAAGGCAAGCTGAATCCGGCAAAGATAATGGAATTTCGAAAAGAGAACAGTGGACCTGAAGAAGAAGGAGCAGAAGAACCAAAGCCAGAAGCATCAAAAGACGATCTTGCCTCAGTCAAGCAGCAGATCAGGGAGACCAATATCCTGTACAAGATGGCGATCCAGAAGAACAAGGATCTTTATGAAGAGCTCCAGGCCAACAGGAAAAAAAAGGAGGAGTTGAGGAACAGAATCATAGAGCTTCGCGAGAAAAAGAAGAAACTTCTCGGCCAGAGCAGCTAATTATTTTCCATTCTTATTTTACTACTATACAAAGGCCATATATTTAAAAACACTGGATTCTTTCTCCAGGAAAAGCATGCCAGAGGAATACTACTTCATAAGCGACCTTCATATTGGTGGAGACGGCAAACTTGACATCTGTGAATTTGAACCTGAGCTTATCCGGTTTTTACAGTTTCTGGAGAAACGGACCAAGAGCACAGAGCTGATAATAGTCGGAGATACCTTTGCCCTCTGGGAGATGACAGAGAAGAAAGGGGTCTCAAAGCTAAGGACAATAATAAAGAACCATAAGACACTCTTTGAGCAGTTCAGAAGGACAGGGAATAATATAAGAATCACGATAATCCCCGGCAACCACGACAACGAGCTTGTGCGTTATGCTGGGTTCGGAAGGATCCTGAAGAAGTACAACATTAACCTAGTAAAGAAGGTCAGGATAACAAGAAGGATAAACGGAACAAAAATATATATCGAACACGGCAGCCAGAACGACACTTTCAACAGGTTTGACAATTTCATGAATCCAAAAGAGCCACCTATCGGATATTTTGCCACAAGAAAGATCACGAGAAACGCGACAAGGTTCTCAGAGTTCGGCAAACACAGCTGGCTCAAGGAGATAGAATCAGTCTATCCGAATGAGGAAATACCGAAATGGCTGTTTTCGAATTATTTTTACAAGGAGATGAATCCGTTTCTAAGGTTGGCGATGCTTCCGTTTCTCCTTTTCTTCGGAGCATCCTTCATACTGCTTCTGGGCCTGCTTATCGAGAATTCAGGTATTCTCAACACTCATCTGTTTTCAAGGCAGACCTTAGACAGCCTCTGGATAATAGGAGACATACTGAATATTATACTTGTAGTCAACATGGCAATAATAATAATAATCCTGATATTCTCAGTGCCTTTGCTTCTGATAATAAAGGACATCAAAAAAGCTATGGTCAGGTACAGGCTTCCTAACGACTATCTGAAGGTGCACAAGGAGCAGGCCTACATAAACTCTGCAAAGAAAATCCTAAGGTCAAACCCAAATACAAGCATATATATTTTTGGTCACAATCACTGGCCTTACCTGAAAAGGATTGATAAAAAGCATGTAATAATAAACACAGGCACATGGCTCAAGAGACTCACAAAGCTCCCGACGAGGTTCTTTTTGCTGCCCAGTGTCTATTATTCCTCTTACAGGCTGAACTACTTCAAGATGACCAAGAAGGGCAGCAGGATACATATTGCTTACAGGGTAATCAGAAAAGACCACAAGCCGGAGCTTACCTGGCTACAGAGATTTGCGATTCTCACGAAACGAAAGTCTGACAGGATAAAAATCCCAAAGGATACCTATCTCGAGACCTAAAGCGAACCATAGAAAAATTTAAATAAACCGCAATCTGATTATATCCTATGATTTTTAAGTTCCACAAGCACACAAAAGACTTCAGGCAGATGCCCATATCCAAAATAATGGATAAAAGAGAGCTTGTGACAGTTCAAAAGGATATGGACATACCTACTCTTCTTCAGCTTTTCACAAAGCACAAGGTCACTGATTTTCCAGTGGTGGACAAGAAAGGAAAGCTAATAGGAGACGTGGACATGCGTGATATACTGCCCTTTGCCATAAACCCAAAGCACTTGAGCGAACATGAGATAATTGGAACTATGGGAACAAACATCCATGAGATATTCGGAGACTCTGTCGAGGACATCATGAACAGGCATGAAGAGACATTGGGTCCGGACGCAAAGATAGAGGATGCTGTCCTCACCATGTGGAAGCTCAACATCCACTGCATACCGATAGTAGACAAAGGAAAACTGATGGGCATAATATCTGAGGATGACATCGTCAGGCTTCTCATCAGGAGGCTTAGGAAATGATACACTTCCTTCTGGCCCTGGTTTTGATTGTGGTCTTCTCAAAGATATTCTCGGAATTATTCGAAAGGATCGGCTTGATCTCGCTTCTTGGAGAGTTCGCTGCAGGACTCGTTCTTGGAGTGAGCTTCTTAAACATTATACAGGACGATATCGGAGTCAGGGAATTTGCCTTCGTAGGCGTGATACTTCTCATGTTCCTGGCAGGATATGAGGAGACAGACATGAAGTTCATGCTCAGGACAAAGAGGAAGCTCTCTGCGATAGCCCTGATAAGTCTTGTCGGTACGATAATCGCGCTCACCTTATTTGCAAGATTCTATTTCGGCTTCACTGTCGCGCAGGCCGTGCTCTTTGCCTTCATCTTCGGACTGACTGACGTCGCAGTAGGCGCAAAAGCCCTCCTCTCTACAGGCAGGCTGAACACAAAGACAGGAGAATCGCTTCTGGGAATCGCAGTGATAGATACTGTAGCCGGCCTGATACTCCTGGCTCTTGCAATAACCATATTCACGGCAACTACAGCTATTGAGGTCCTCATAACATTAGGAGGTATCCTCCTGTTCTTCATAATAACAATAATCACTGCAAAATATCTGCCCAAGCTAATCCACAAGACCATACGCATGCGAACAGAGATGATGGACGTATCGGTCGCATTCATAGCGATATTCCTGCTGGCCTACCTTGCAGAAGAACTCAGGCTCGCAGCAGTACTGGGTGCATATTTCGCCGGCCTGATTCTGCAGAAGGCGCCGGACCTGGAGACTGACCAGTTCTCAAATACAGTAAAGAGCATATCATTCGGTTTCTTCATACCTATCTTTTTCGCATGGATCGCTCTGGAAGCAGACATCATGCACATCCACACCTTTCTTCAGGAAGCATCCATAATCTGCCTGGTTGTGATGGGAATCAAGTTCGCCTTCATCCTACTTACCACGCTTCTGCAGAGGAAAAGCACGTTCAAGGAAGGAATAATCTATGGCGTAGGAATGCTTGCAAAAGGAGCAGACAACTTGATTGTCCTGGCAATAGCAATCAACATATCCATCTTCACGCCGATGCACAAGGACATGCTTTTGGCAAGTCTGATTCTGACGATGATACTATCAGTCATAATAAGCTCGATCGTGCTCAAAAAACTGCTAAGAACCCAAAGCCTTTCTGAGATAGAAGAGTAAAAAGAAAAAATAATGGAAAAATCAAGCATATCACTCTGATTTCTCGAACTTCGGCTTGATCTTCCTGGACCCCTTTCGCTTCTTCTTCTGCCCAAGGGAATAAACAACAACAACTACCACGATGACCGCAGCAGCAACAACCGCGATCAGCATGACATTGAGCGGATTCCTCACCAGGGCATTTGCGACATCTATCGAGACAGTCTTCTTGTGAAGCACTATGTCTTCTCCGACAAGGTTCTTTATTTCCACATCAAGTATGTACTTCTGCACAGCTGCATCCTCTTCTACGTCGAATTCAAGAGTCGCCTGTCCTGTCTCGCCTGGCATGAGTGTAGGAGCAACAATGTTGTTGTTCACCTCGAAATCAAACGGATGCTCGGTCTTAGGATATATCTTGACACGTACTGAGTCTCCCTCTTCCTCACCTATGTTTTTTATCGTGAGTCTCAACTTTACACCCTGGTCGCCTGCAGTCAGCTCTTCTGGCTCAAGCTCTGCAGATGTTATCTCATACAGCGGTGTTGCCTTGACAGACAGCGTCACCGGCAGCTTCTCAGAAGACAGCATGTATGCATCCTCGTCCTCATAAGGTTTGTACTTGTAGCTGACCTCCAAATCTGCATCATATTCTCCTGGTTCCACAGACTCATTGATATCTATGTAGAATTTAGCCGTCACCTGGCTGTCCTCATCGATAGAGCCGAGAAGGTCTATGTTAGAATAGCTCTCAGAAAAAGAGATTCCGTCCGGAAGGTCCATAAGCTCGGCCTTGGCACCTTTTGCGACTGCATCACCGAGGTTCTGTATGATTATGTCAAGCTCGATAAACTCATCGCCTGGCTTCATCCTTCTCGGGTCTGAATCAACGTCCCCTACCTCGAGCCGCACCTCTTTTAGGTCCTTGTCCTCGACCACAAGCTCAAGATCCTTCTGGTAGGTCGATGTACCCTCAGCAACATCCAGGGTAAAGAGATTTATTCCCTCGATCGCATCATCCAAGACCCTAAGCCTGTATTTGACTATCGAGTATGCGCCGGCATTTATACTCCCCACATACTTTTTCGGCGTCTCACCCTCAGCAAGCTCAAATCCGTCCTTTGGCAATATCCTGACACTGACTTCTCCAAGAGTGTCTAGGCTTGGATTGAACAGCTTTATCCATACAGTCACATATTTTCCAGCCTCCGCAGGCTTTGGGTCATAATCATTGACAGTAATCTGAAGAGCAGCTGCAGCCTGCGCAAGCAGTATCAGCATCAATGAAACCATAATCATTTTTTTCATCATTTTTCTCATCCTCCATAATTTAGCATAAAATAAAATCAGATGTCCCCTTTTACTCTCTTCTTGATCCTGTATTCGATAACCAAAGTCGCAGGAACAAGCACCATGCATGAAACAAATGCTGCTAAAATAGCAATAGAAAGCGTGAAACCAAGCCTCTGCGTCACAAGAAGCGAAGCAAGTATAAGTGACGTGAATCCAACAGCAGTAGTGAATGTCGAGACAAATATAGCCTCGCCGATCGTTGTGAGTGAATGTAAAACAGAATCCATGATGGATTTTCCTTCGCTCAGCGCGAGTTTTGTGTTATGTATCAGATGTATCGAAAAATCTATCCCAAGCCCCATGACAATCGCAAGCATGCCGGAAGTAAGCACAGTGAAAGGAAGGTCTATGTATCCCATAATCCCGACTGTCCAGATAGCTGAGAATATTATAGGTATCAATGCGAGGCTGCCTGCAGTAAATGACCTGTAAAGTATTAGAGCCAGCAAAAACACCAGCACGAACCCAAGAAGGGTAGTGACTATTGTATCTGTCTGAAGGCTGTCATCCAGCTCAAGCCATTGTGCAAGCCCTCCCTGAGCCTCGACCTCGACACCATAAGGGATCTGCACAGACTCAATCTCATATAGCATCTGGTTATAGTTCTGCCTGGCCTCACCAGTCTCGCCTCCAAAACCATCTGAAAATGCAGAGATCTTCATAATAGAGTAGTCATCATTGTAAAAAGTCTGGATCCTTTCATTATCCTCGACAATATCCTTTATATCTTCCTTCTCTTTTGGAAGCTTTCCTCCATTGATCTCTCGTATCTGCCCTGCCGGAGTGCTAAGAAAATTCACAAAGCTTATCTTCTCGAATGTCTTTTCCAGTTCAAACAGCTTCCTGATGATTATCGGGTCTCTTAGGTCCTTTATGACATCACGGTCTTCTACATCCGAATCAAGCATCACAAGGAAATTCTGGGTCTCAAGCCCCCCGAACTTGGCACCGACCTCGAACTGCGCCTCGATTACAGGATCGTTCTCCGGAATCCAGTTCTCGTTGTCTGTATCAAACCTCACCAGTCCCATCCCAGGTAACAAAAGTATCGTGAGGACTATGAATCCCATAAGTATCAACCACGGCATCCTTACCTGTAGACGTGCAAGAAGCTTAAGCAGAGGCTGCATCAAGCTTGAGCCTTTCTCCTCGCGGTCCAGCCGAAACATGATCTTGTCAAGGTCACCGAAGGTAAGCTTCTTGTATATCACAAGAAGGCACGGAAGTACGATCATCGTCGCAAGAAAAGCATACACTATGCCAAAAGAGAGCACAGTACCCTGTATCTTGGAGCTTGGAGACGAACCGACAAGCATAGCCAGGAATCCGGCGACAGTAGTAAGAGCAGATGCGGCCAACGCTCCGCCAACAGCTGAAGAGTTGACCTGAGTGACCTTCTCGACGCCTTTCTTTAATCTCTCGACAAAACCATGGGTCATGTGTATGCTGTAGTCTACGCCCATACCGACCATCATGGCACCCACAGCAGCGGTCATCATAGTGATCCTTATATCAAGGAGGACCATCGTTCCTGCGAGCCATAAGAGCGTGAGACAGACAGGAACAACAGCGACAAATCCGACTGGCCCTGACCTGAAGAATATGCTGAGTATTATGAGTATCGCGACAATCGCGATCCCGACAGTCACGAGGTTGTCATTTATGAGCAGATTCATTATCCTGTTCAGAAGAATAGGCTGTCCGGTCAGCTCATAATGCACACCCACAGGCTTCATGGCATTCTCGATCTTCTCTCGCATGACCTCTTCTGCCTTCTCAAGCGAACCTGGCTTGCTTGCGATATTTATGTCGACAACAATGTTCGAAGCAGAATAATCGTCGCTAAGATATCTGGAGGTATCAGCACCCAGTCCTGAAAAGAACTCCTTGCTCTCCTCAAGAGTCTCTGGAAGCCTTCCATACCTGGCCTCAAGAATGTCGACCACGCTGAATACTGAAGCGACAGTCGATTCCCTGCGGATTGATTCAGAAAGGCTCTTCATCGAAGCGAGTACATCAGGATGCCTGATATCCTGTATCTTATTCTCGTCATCAAGATCATCATCGATCTCGACCAGTATGAACACGCCGTCAGTCGACCCGAATTCATTAGACACAAGCTCTTTCTTCTGGATATAGTCTGAATCATCTCGATAAAGCACGTCAAAAGAAGAGTCAGTCTTAAGCTGCACAGCATAGAATCCCATAAGTATTGTTAGCAACAGCACTGCAAGCAGTATCATCATAGGATACTTCTCCTGAAATCTGGCCATCCTTCCAAACGTTTTCTCAAGCATTTCCCTTACCTTCACCCCCAAGATTTCATATTGAATATTAAATTTTGTCATTCTGCTCTTTTAAAAACATATTCCCAAAAAAACAAAAAAACCCAAAAATTGAGTACCCGATAGTAGAAAAATATATATATGACCAAAAATTCAATTATTGATATGAGACTGGACACTCTGCTTATGAATAACAGGCCCACACTGCACGACGTAGATTTCAAGGATGTATATGTCGAAGGCGACCCGAATGAAGGCAATCTCAGAGGCAGGTTCGCAGAAGCCTTCGTGCGTCTATGGCTCACAAGATGCGGAATAGACATAGATGAAAAACTCCCTGATCCAGGTTACAATAGAAGATGGGTCAGGACCCCTGCGGACATAATAGTATGCCAAGGAAATAGCCAGATCTACTCCTTTGACATGGCATTCCACTATGAGGGGATGCCATATGTTGGCCAGGTCAAGTGCCAGAAGCTCAGAGGAATCGAAACAAAAATAGAGCAGGGCCTCAGATTGGCAAGAGAGGCATACCAGACTGACGTGACAATGCTTGTGTTCTTCCCATACACGAATGGAAAAGCAGAAGATGCAAGAAGAATCCATTCAGGATTTAGCAACGCAATATGCATAGATTTAGGATACAGGAACAAGCAGCTGTTCGGAGCAGTGCAGAATCTTATGAGATATCTTGATAATGCTAGTACCAGAAAATCAGTCCAGCAACCAGCCGCGCAGCATCAGTTTGTATACAGCTGATCTGCAGAAAATATTTCTATCAAAACGAGAAGACAAAAAAGTAACTATTAGAGAGTAGAAAAGAATTTATATCATTGGAAAAACAAGACAGATTATGGACTTGGAGACAGTGCTCAGAGACAACAGGATCAAGCTGGATGAAATCGATTTCTCTACCATCATCTCATGCAACGACTGCGACCCTAGGATAATTCGCGGAAAGATTGGTGAAGAACTGGTCCGGCAGTGGCTGACCAGATGCGAAGTCGATTTTGATGAGGATTTTCCAAGAAGCTGCAACGGCTATCTATTCGAGAAAAGAGACAACGGTATATTCGTGCTGGAAAGCGGCATCACAAGACATGGATATGATTTTCTTTTCAGATGGGAAGGAGAGCCATATATCGCAGAAGTCAAGTCCCTGAAGATCAGGGATTTCGCAGATAAGGTGGACAGAGCATTTACATATGCAAGAAAACTCTATCGAACAGAACCGACAATGCTTGTGTTCTTTCCTGTGACATGCAACAAAGAAAAAGACATTGCAGAGCTTACGCAACACCATCCTTCTGTAAGATGCATAGACATGGGCTACAAGCTAAAGCAGCTAAGAGAAGCGATAGGAGATTACTTCAGGAACAACAGGCCGGAGCCAGGAAGATGCGTATACGATACAGATAGAGACACCAGCCAAAAATACACAAACAAGCCCATAACCCATCCCAGAGCCAGCAGGAATCTCAGGCCCTGACCCGCACCCACTGGACACCTGCCTGTGAAACTTATAAACAAGACCCGCATTCTTTTTCTATGAAGAACACCCCCGAATCTGCAAACATATTTGCGATAATCGGAAGCAGGGGCCAGATAAAGGCCTCTGCTCTTGATTATTGCTTCAACTGTTTTGAAGAGGAGGACATCTGGCTTGTTGACTCGCATCAGATCTTCGACCCCTATACTTTATCGCGCAAAGACCCTGCGAGGACAAGGCAGATGCTCTTCAGAATCAAAGTCAGCAGGCCATTCACATTTTACCAGCTGAAAGACAAGATATTCAGCTTCACAAAGATCAGACTGAAGAATGATTCAACTATAATAATTTCATCGATAGACTGTTTTGATGATGACATAGATGATGCAGATGAAAGACTTGCCATCTTGAGATCTGCCCTGTCAGCACTAAGAAGGGTTCAGGAAAAGGCCGGCTGCAGGATAATCATGGGATTGAGTAGCAAGGACACATTAGATAGACTATTGGAATGTTGGGGGCATGTGACTATATGGGAAGAACAATTCTGCCGGCAAGGCACGAGATCGACGCACAGCTTGACGAGCTTCGGCGGTTTGTGAGATCTCTGAGAAAAGAGGACAGAGAACACTTCGAGGAGCTTTATGCAGACATAAAGAACCATGTCTCATCTATAACATACGCGCATCCTCTCAACCCGAATGACCTCATGCTCTGGTCTGCGATGATAGAGCTTGAGAAGAAGATCGAGATGCTGAAGAATGAGATTGATAGATATATTCCGGAAAGGTAAATCCCTTTACGCATGGCTTTATTCTGAAAAAGACTGCAGCAATCATTTCTACGAATGCATGTTTGAGCCGATAATCTGCATATACGCATCATTCAGAAATCTTCTGAACCTCAAGAGGATACTGGACTCATACGATATAGAGTCTGAGTTCAGAAGAGTGCTCACACTAAAGGGGAGAGTTACTGCACTCAGCATAAGGACCACGATAAAAGAGCTGAGAAAGCTGACAAAGGACATAGACCGGTTCTGCAGCTACAGCTATGAGATATACAATGCAGACATCCCGCTGGAAGAGCTTTATATGTTTGTAAAGGACGTATTCCCTGGCGCTCATGTAGATATAGAACTAAAGGAGAAAAAGATTCTTTACATGAAAACCAGAGAGGACCCATGCGATGAATATGATATGCCCAGACTCAGGGAATCTGAGTTGAGCATAACTACATCTTACTCGCTAAAAAAGGACATGGACGCGAATCTTCTGGATATTTATTTCAACAAAAGGACATACAGCAATGCCTCATGCTCAGAAAAGGAGATGATTTCTGCTTTTGTAAGAGACTTTCAGTCCGCTGACCCAGACATCATCCTGACAAGCAGCGGAAACCTTGAGCTTCCGTATCTACTGAAGAGGATAAGAAGATACTATCCAAAATTTTCATTCTCAAGATTCGGACAGGACAGGTTCAGGCCAGGAGGCAGCTCATATTTCACCTATGGAAGGACGATCTACAAGCAGTCAGCAGTATATCTCAAAGGCCGCCTTCATCTTGAGCGCAGGGGAGTAATGTACGGCTATTGGAGCCTTTGGCATCCGTTTGAGCTCGCAAGGATGTGCAGGGTGACGCTTCAGAAGATAAACCACAGGTCAGCAGGCTATGGGGTCTCTAACCTGCAGATATACTACGCCATGAAGAGAGGATACATGATCCCAAGAAGAAGCAGCTGTGTCGAGGTCTGGAAATCTGGCTACGACCTTTTCAACGCAGACAGGGGATCACTCATATTCGAGCCAAGGATCGGATATCACAAGGACATAGCAGAGATAGACTTCACAAGCCTTTTCCCGAGCATCATGATAAGATACAACATATCCACAGAGACCTTGTTCTGCAGCTGCTGCAGGGACAACAAGGTGCCTGGCCTCAACATCAACATCTGCAGGAAAAGGCAGGGTATAATACCGGAGATGCTAGAGCCTATTGTGAAGAAGAGGGCATACTACAAGTCGACAGGAAAGCAGGAGCATCTGAACAGGGCAGACGCGCTCAAAGGCATCCTTGTGACATCATTCGGATACATGGGGTTCAGGAAAAGCAAGCTCGCAAGGATAGAGGCGCACCAGAGCATCCAGGCATATGCAAGAGAGATTCTCCTGCAGGCAGCAAAGATTGCCGAGGAAGAGGGATTCACGATAGTGCATGGCATAGTGGATAGCCTTTGGGTGAAGAAGAAAGGCCTGACAAAAGACAATATAGACTCGCTGACTAAAAGGATAGAATCAGTCCTCAGCCTGAAGATAAAGCTTGAAGGGATATACCGATGGATCGTCTTTCTGCCATCCACACAGAACCCGAAGGTGCCTGTAACCACCAGATATTATGGGGTCTTTGATAACAGTGAGATAAAATGCAGAGGCATAGAGGTCAGGCGTCATGACACTCCGGATATAATAAAGGATCTTCAGTTAAGGATAATCCAGGATCTCTCAAACGCCAAAGACAGGTTGGAGTTCATGGAAAACATGAAAAAAAGCCTCATGAACGTAAATAAGACAATATCAAGGATAATCAGAGGTTATGTCAGCCAGGAAGAGCTGGTGATTAGCAAAGGCATATCAAAGACAGACTATAGTAGCTATCTGGCGCAGTCGATAATAATAGGCAAGTTGAAGAAGAAGGGCTTTGAGGCAAGTCCTGGAAACTACATCAAGTACATAATAGCTGACAAGAAATCGAGGATCAGGAAGAACCGTTACAATCTTGAATCTGACGAAGACCTTTTTCTGTATGACAGGTACGAGTATGCAAGGCTGGTAAAAAAGGCAGTCCGAAACATCCTGATGCCATTCATAGAGCTAATCGAAGGCGACAGGCAACCGACATTGCATCAGTCAATAAGAAAGAGCAAACAGCTATACATTGAGGATATACCATTAAGGGCCAGGATAAGGATATAAACAGGATCAAAGATTCGGCCGCGGATAAAGAAGATTGAAAAGATTCAGATAATCATTCAGGTGCCGGGTTATCAGGAAATTCTTTCTTACATGTTCATGGCCATTGTTCCCAAGATCCCTGCGAAGATTGTCGTCTCTCATGAGCCTCAATGCTTTCTTGACACCATCTTTTTGGTTCTTCATGATAAAACCGGTCTTTCCATCGATTATCTGTTTAGGAATTCCTCCGACGCTGTTGCCTAGCACTGGTGTCTTTTTCCAGAGTGTCTCAGAAACAGTCAGGGCAAAGCCTTCTCGAATCGAATTCTGGAAGACAAAAGAAGACTCCTGCTGCAGCGCATTGACAAGCAGGTCATTCTTCTCTGTGATGACTGTGATTCCAGGGATATCATTGGCCATTCCCTTGACCTTATGATATATCTCATGTCCCTGCGGATCATCTGCAGCGATATCGCCAAGCAGCACCAGCTGGCAATCTTCCTTCTGTCTTATCTTATCATACATCTTGATGACACCGAAAGGGTCTTTCCATGGATCGAATCTTGAGACCTGGGAAATGATAGGCTTGCTTGTATCCACGCCTTTTCTTGTGAGAATCTTTCTCGCTTTCTCATGCGAGATCCTTTTGTTCTTGTCAGTCAGAGGATCGATGCTTGGATTGATTATTATCTGTGGCTTTCGGAGATACTTGAACCTGAATTGCTCAGAAGAGATTATTATGCCGTCATACCTCTTGATAAAGGGCTGCAGGAAATTCAGGGTCTGCTTGTTAGGATGAGAGGTATCGATATGGCATCTCCAGAGCCATCTTGTCTTTTTCTCATAATCATTGACCATGCCGCATGGCTGAGGATCATGGATTATTACTATGTCATGGTCGTTGATATGGTTGATGGTCGAGTTGCGGTGGCAGTACTCAAGATAGACCTCTTTTCTGTGTTTGGTCATCTTCCATTTGCCGCCCTGAAGAGCATTATGTATTCCTTTTGTGATCTTAAAAAAAGAATGGCTTCCGAGCATGACCCTCCAGCCGGTATCTATGCCGACATCATTCATGAGAAACGTGAGAGTATTGAGGATCTCTGCGACCCCTCCGCCAACAGAAGTAGAATTTATGTGCACGACATGCTTGTTCTGCAGGTATTCTGCATTCTGTCTGATCTTTTCAGTTACTTTCTTTCCGACTATCCTGTCATAATCCTTGAGTCTTGGAATCAAATAGATCTACCTTTTTTTTTCTATATATATCTTAGTGGATAAGTCATTCTTATATTTTTCGATTTTGGGGCGCTGTCCCGAAAGTACCTTTTGTGTATATTATTAAATCCTACCTAAAAATTCTTTGGAATTTTCAATTCCCAGAATTCAATAAGTTGAGTTATGGTTACCTGCGGTTTTGGGAATGAATTCCCAAACCGGTGAGCAAAGCTCACAGTTTGCGTCGCAGAGCACCGATGTACGCCCGGACTCTGTCTCAAGCGTACTGTTAATAATTAGGCTTCGCATTGTATATTGCATTTTCACTTCGTGAAAATTCCGCCAGGCCCTACGCTCTGGTCCGTAGACCAGCCATGTAGGGCGTGCGCCAACCATAAAGGGTTGGCTTAGCCCAACTGAGAATATTGCCTAAAGATATATATTCTCATGGCACT
>CAYMIF010000020.1:0-31827 GCA_964390375.1 uncultured Methanosarcinales archaeon | reverse complement strand
TTGCTCACCGGTTTGGGAATTCATTCCCAAAAGCGCAGGTAGGATAGGATTTCATTTCTAATCTTCTTCTCGGAAAGAAGATCTCCTTTTCTGTCGAGCACGACAGAAAAGGGCTATTATGAAATCCTATACTACTACGTTTTTACTGCGTAAAAACTTCGCCTGGCCCCGAGAATATTTATTTCATAAATATTCTCTCTCGTGGCACAGACGCATAGGATTTCATATTAGCCACAGAAAAGATAAACTTTTTATGTACATCCAATCCTACGTAAGATTGCATTTAAATCACCTCGTATTTTGTATTCCAATTCTGGAATATAAAATGCGAGGTTTAACATGCAATCATAATAGCCTTAAAGATAAATAATTTTAAATACTCCTTCTTATTATCATTCTCCATGAAAAGGAAGACATCATTCCGGATCTCTCTCGCGCTCATAATAATAGCAACACTGATAACGATATACTTCTACTCATCATTCCCTGAGCAGATCGATTCCCATTGGGACCTGCAGGGCAGGGTCAATGACACGCTTCCAAAGTCCCTTGGCCTGTTCATGGTGCCGGTAATGGCATTGGTAATCATAATTCTGTTCTATTTCCTTCCGAGGTTCGATCCGATGCAGGAAAGCAGGGAAAGGCTGGACCATATCTATGGAGGGGTGATCCTTGTTTTTACATTGTTCATGCTCTATGTCCAGTCAATGCTGATAATCTGGAACCTGGGCTACATGCTGAACATTTCGCTTGCAATAATCCCAGGAATATCCATACTTTTCTATTACCTTGGGATGATCATGAAAGGCATCCCGAGAAACTGGTTCATAGGCATTCGCACGCCCTGGACACTGTCAGACAAAAAAGTCTGGGACCGAACACACCGGCTGGCATCTCCTATATTCAAGGCAATGGCGATTCTTCTCCTGCTGGGCCTGATATTCAGAAATTACATGATAACTATTGTCTTCATCCCGATAATAGCGGCGATATTTTTCCTGCTGGTATACTCATATTATATCTATGCTAAGAAAGCTAAGAAAAAAGAAAAGCACCATGCGCACAGGCCAAAAAGCAGACATTAGAAAAAAAACAGCCTATCAAATGACATTCACTCATCTTCCTTCTCTTTCTTCTTTCTCAGAAGCCGTTTGAATATGCTTTTCTTCTCTTCCACATCGCCTTTTGAAAAAGCGTCGTCCTCTCCTTTGGAGACATAATAGTCTGTTGTCTCAGTATCCCTAAGAGCGGCCTCAGCATCATCGACTGCCTCGACCTCTTTTTCAGATGAGTCTATCTCTTCTTTTTCTTCCTCTTCAGAATAGACCTCTTCCAGCTCATCCTTCTCTTTCATCTTCTCTGGATCAGTTGTATGAGCAAGCCTTTCCCGCTCCCTCAGCTCTTCGTCATTGACAAGTGTCTTCGACCTCTGCTGCAGCTGGAAATATTCCTGCTCAAGCCTGTCGATCCACTGCACTGCAGCCATGATATCGTTGAGATTTCCTGGAACATCATTGAACAAAGGCCCGATTTCCTTTACGATCTTCTCGATCTTCTCAAGGATATATCTTTCACGTGCCTCGATGGACTCTATTTGCGTAATCTCTTTTACCTCGTCCCTGATCCTTTCCACGTCTTCAGGAAGCAGCATCCCTTTCTCCATCATGGCCTCAGACGATGTCAGGTCCTCGCCCTTCATCCTCTTCAGCCTCTCCAGGTGCTCTTCTTCTTTTTTCGTCAGCTTGTCTTCAGCTCTTGCTTTCTCGAAGCTTCTGACAAGCTCATTTAGGACAAGATTCAGGTGATGGTTCAGGTCATTGACCTCTTTTTTGTTCTTCAGCCGCTTGTATCTCTGCCCGAGAAGGAATGCGTCTTTGTATTTGCGGAATAGCATGCCTATCTATTTGCTCCATGTGTTTAAATAATTTATGAAAAAAAACATGTGCTTTTTACTACTTAAAAAAAGTAATGCTTATAAAATATTGAAGTTTTTCTACAATAAATGAAAAGATTCAGTAGATTTGTGGACATTTCAAAAAAATTGCTTTTCTACTCATTCCCTCTAGTGCTGTCTTTCGGACTTTATCAGAATCATTTAGACAAAGGTTATTCCTTTGGCCTAAAAAAAGAACCAGCAAGAAACAGGACTATCCCGCTACTTAATAACGTGATTCCGAATTTACATAGAAAGGAATATTTGAGTGTCGATGAGGATGGAAAAATTGTTGTCAGGAAGTTCGGTTCTGATGAAGAAAAAGCTCTTGAGACTAGGGAAAATGCTTCAAGTCTAATAGAGCAGGCCCCTGATGGTTCTGTCGCTTTCGTTGATATTGATGGCAACCGAAGGATTCTTTCAGGCGGGCTTGAAAAAATTGTGGGTCAAGGTGGCAGTGTCTCGGATTATCATTCTGTTCCGCTGGATAAAGATATTTCATTATTCTCGAATGATTCAAGGTTCCTGGTTTGTCTTGATGAAGATAGGCCAGAATCGTCGAACAGTTCATTCGATCTTAGTTTATATGACCGCCTGGATGATCGTCTGATAGATGTCGATAATGATGTTCTTCCAGTAGTATTCAATTCATTTGACAATTCTTTTCTAAGGCTTTGGTGGCACCCTCAGGATTCTTGTTTCGTTTATACAGATTCTTCTGATTTATGCAACTATGATATCTCGACCGGTCAGCTGAAAAGCATCCAGATGGATCAAAGTCTTGATACTGTTGATTTTGAATTTTCCGGAAAATCCGCTTTTTGTATCAGTGTATTGTCTGATAATGATGCAAAGTACGCTCTATTCAGGCTCGATGAGGATTTCGAGCCCCAGATGCAGTATTCAACAGGAGATTTTATCGATAACCTTACATCATTCGATGGGAAGATTTTATTTAGCGAGTCTTCCGGCGCGAAAAGTTCAGTAAAAATGCTTGGCAGGGATAAAGATGGAAGGTTCAAGGTCTCGGAATTCTTCAGTGGTATTGATGGCATAATAGCCGATATAGAAGCAGGAGAAGACAGGATATTCATTCAGACAAGGTCAAAAATCGCATCGCCGATTGGGTTTTCAGAAGAAAGTATGAGAGGGATGTCTGTACGTTTTTTAAGGGAATTTGCTTATGCACCAGATTCGCAAATCTTCTCAATTGATTCAGGGGGCACAAAAATCACTTCTTTGATAGATGCGCCTTTCAGTTCATTGAAGCATTCTCTGGTCTATAGCAGGGATGATGGGTCGCTTTTTTTTGTGCAGGACAATAATCCGTTTTTCCATATGGCAAATCCACAGATCAGAAAATACGATTTAAGCACAGGATCTGTTTCAGATTCAACTGAACTTCGGAATCCTTCCCTGGACAAATATCGCTTCAATTATCATTCGACTTGGTTCCTTTCAGCTTATTGTCTTGCTGCATTCTCAAGCTTCTATCTTTCTGAAAGGCTGAAAAATATGCGGTTTAGAAAACAGCATGATAGCAATGCCGGCACTAAAGATATTGATGCATTGGATGTGGTTTTTGAGTATCCTTTAGTCTCATCATTCACTGGTATGGCCTTATATGCTGTTTCCGCAGGAACCAGATCTAATTGGCTTTCTACTCTTGACTATAATCTTATCACTGATCATTTTATTGGATATACTGCTCTTAGTGCTTCTTTTATGACTGGTGCATCATTATTCATCGGAGGCATGTTGACCTGGGCAAAGAACTTTCTCAGGAGACCTTACGCGCCTTCTTTTCTGAAGTATTTTTCAAATACACCTGGATATTTCATGGGAAGACAAAAATCATTACAGAATATGGTTGACGTGCTCGATCCAAAGCGTCCTGAATATCATAACATACTATTCCGCAAATACTATGAAGCAAAGGATTATGATATGGCCTGTGCATCTATAGAGGGATTGATCACAAGAATTGAGCAGGAAAAAGTGCCTCATCTGGCAAATGTGATGGAACATTGGCCTTCACAATTCTCTGTTTTTAAGAATCTCAGGGCAGCATCTGCATCGAGATTAAAAAACAAGCCGAAAAAAGTCCTATCGCTTTTAAGTTGTGGACTTGATTACTTCTGTCTTTCAGATACTGAAAATGCAACAAGAATGTTCCAAGTGGCATCAGAAGAAGCAGCCCATACTGGTCTGGCCGATCCTGTATCCGTCCTCTACGCCCGTGTTCTCGCAATGCAGCCAAAGAAGAGTGCGCAGGCAGAGCAGCAGTGGAACAGGTCCATCGAGTCGATATTTTCCCATGAGCAGCATGGCCTTCAGAGGGTGTCTGACTCAAAGAACATAGTCGTGGCTCCCGAGGGAAGTTATCTTGAGGGCGCTTTTCGCTTCAAGATTGGCTCTCAAAAAGCCCTTGAGTTAGAGAATCAGAGGATACAAAGATACGAGCAGGCTTACGGCAACAGCCTCCACAGTTACGGGATATTCAGAGTTCCCCTAAAAAACCTGGTCCCTGAAGATAGGCCTCTGACAGGTGTCCAGGAGAGGATCAGGCAAATGGCACAGGAAACAGGCCAGGATCATGTCCATGTCCTTGCCACAAGGTACCACAAAGGCAGTTCACTCACTCAGATAGTCGATGAATATCTCCATGATGCAGATAAACAGCAGTCCTTGTTCGAGGCATATGCTCATTCCACAGTTTTTCTTGGAACCACACTCGCCCAGGAGCCAGTCCCTTCAGAAGCAGTGTATTCCACTGAAGACATGCTCAGGGAAAGGTTCGAAAGGCCGATCTCGCCTTATTCAGATGAGCAGGCAGAGACGATAATAAGAAATATCTCCCCTGTGTCTGACCTGATAGACTGTTCAGCCTATGTAATAGACAATGATCCGCATCCGGATAATCTGAAGATTTCTCAAGATACAGAGGGAAAGCCGGTAGTTACAGAGATTGATCTTGAGGACAAGGGCGTGGTCCCCTATGCGGTTAGCCTCGGTCTTTTCCTCTCCTACAGTGGAGTCAGCAGCAAGGATGGTTCAGATATCCGTGTCCTCTCAGCTCAGCAGCAGCAGACTCTTGTGGATTCCTTTGTAGAGGCGTACAATTCCCAGGCAAAAAATTATAACAGGGATATGATAGACCCTGCCCAGGCTCATCTTGCAGCGATGGCAGGAATAATCAGCACAGGACTGTCCATGTCTGTCTCCTGGTCAGACCCAAAGCGCCCTTCGCTTGCTCCAAAAAGGATGGATGTGCTCAAATCTGCCTTGAATGCCATAGATGATATCGCCCGCGCGCCTCAATACAAAGGCCATTATGAGCAGTATCAGCACAACTATGCAGCCCTTCAGGCAGTCATGCAAGAAAAGCTCCATGAGCTTAATTGAATACTTCTGGGCTCTGCAGGTTAGACAGGAACTCCTCGTTCTTTATCGTGTCTATTTCATAGAATGTCTGGTATTTCACCCTGTAGTTCTTCTCAAGCTCTTCGACAAACTGCTCTGCTTCATAGATTGTCCGAAATATCAGCTCGCATGAGAAATCCCAGCCGTTGTTGATCCGCTTCAGCGTGTTGCAGTTGAAGCAGGAGCAAAGATGTGTTTTCAGCTCATCCTTATCGCCTTTTGATTTCAGCAGGATCATGACCTTTATATTATATCCGATCTTCTGAAAATGCATAAGCGACACATATCTCAGGTTGATATTGCGCTCAAAATACTTAAGCTTCTCAAACAGCGTTGACACAGGGACCCCTATTTTTCTGGATAGCTTTGTCAGCGGAATCCTTGCATTCTGTCTCAGATGCGACAAAATAAGCTTGTCGTTTTCATTCTTTATCATTCTTACCTCACCTTGTTTGATTTTTCTCTCGTTTTTCCGGTTTTTTCAAAAACCTTTCATTAATTACGCAAACTTTCCATATATCATTATTCAATAGATTGTATATATGCATCTATATTTTTCAAAAAACATAAATATAGATCTATCATCCCTCACAAGACAGGTGATTCACATGAGAAGATCAGTCATAAAGACAGGCCCGTCCACATTTTCAGTCAGTCTCCCTTCAGAATGGATAAAGCGCTTCAGCATAGGAAAAGGCGACGAGCTCAACATTGAGGAAATTGGAAGCTCCCTCATGATCAAGCCCGGATCAGCATCCATAAAGAAGAAGGCCTCGTTTCGGTTCAAGAAAAAGCAGCACTTTCTCAGAAGATACATAAAGATTATGTACATCCTGGGTTATGATGAAGTAGAGCTTTCATGCGACGAGCCGTTTGACATAGGGCCTATAAACGACATACTGCTTGAGCTTTCTGGTTTTGAGATAATCGATTCAAGGCCCAGGAACTTCAGGATAAAGAGCATACACAAGAGCAGCTCAGACGAGTTCGCTCCGATCTTCCGAAGGCTTTTCCGCCAGGACATCCAGATGGCAGAGGACTGCCTTTCTGCTCTGAAAAGCAGGGACCAGGATGCCTTGAATTCGCTGATCCCTACCCAGGTCACGAACAACCGTCTTGTGAATCTCCTGCTTCGGCTGGACAATAAGTTCAGCATAATCCAGGAGAGAAACTACATATATTTCTACATAAATTCCCTGGAGCAGGTCTCAGACCATCTCAGGGACATATGTCTTTATGTCCTGGAAAAAAAGCCGAAGATATCCTCCTCTACCACAGGCATCTTCAGCCGTATAATCCATTATATGAAGACGATACATAAGAACTACTACAAGTTCAATGAAGAAGAGACCATAATGATCAAGGAAGAGCGCCTCAAACTCTTCGACCAGATGCAGGAGTACATAGACAATTCGACCCGTGAAGAGATGCAGGTCCTCTTCTATCTTCTCAAGATTCTCGACCTGCTTCATCACATGGAGATATACCTGATATCGAATGCAGAGACATGATTGTTTTTTCTTGTCTGATGATTCAGGGCCACTGAAGAGAAGGCATATATATAATATATACATTAGCCTGATATCTTATCGACCTCTATTATGTATCTATGCCAAAAAAAATCAAGAGGATATATCTGGCACGCCACCAGGAGACCTATTGGAACCAGGAGGACCGCATCCAGACCCATTCAGACCATGAAAAAACATATCTCTCTCCTTTTGGTCAGGAGCAGGCGCAAAGATTAGGTCAAATCCTTGGAAATGAACGAATACAGGCAATATATCATTCAGCAAAAGTGAGGACCAGGACAACAGCAGAGCTGATAAACACCGCACTTAACTGTACGCTGATAGAAGACTCGCGTCTTAACGATTGCAGTCTTGGTTCTTTAGACGGTCTCACAACAGATGAGTTCAGGAGGTATTACCCAGCCATCTATGAGGGTAGAGAGGCAGATAAGTTCCATTACAGGCTGCCAGATCCCGATCCAGGCACAGGAGCCCCTGCGCCCGAGAGCATGGAGCAGGCTCGCATGAGATGTTCGCCTTTGATTGATGAAATACTTGCATCAGATCAGGATTCACTCATTGTTGGTCACAGGGGCATAAACAGGGTGATACTATATCAGGTGCTCAAGAAGACACGCGATCCCATCTCAAAAGAACAGGCAGCCATGATCAAAGTGCCGAATTTCGGAGTCTATAGGATTGAGTTGCAGGATGATTCAGCTATAGTTAGTGCAAATTACGGCAAAGCCTGGATACCTGCAGATAAAAAAACAATTCTTCAATAAACTTTAAATACCAGAACCCTCATTAGTTTTACCAGCAAAAAGAGGTAATTGGTATATGATGTCGCAAAAATCTTTCAGGTTGTTCTTGTTATTTATCCTTGCAGTTCTTTTGATAAAAGCGGTTGTCTCTGCTCCACCGCCGGATACACTGCAGATAGGCGAGGCAAGGCTGACAGATGCTGACAATCCCTTGTTCCATGCCTGTACTGCTCCGATATCTTTCAATAACAATAATTATTCTTACCAGGAGTTTAATTGCAGTGCAGAGCAGTATCGTGAACCTCCTTACAGAAGCATGATAACCTACAGCCAGGTTGAGGTCGCACCGCTCTGGCATCACAATTTCGTGTTCTATGCATTCCAGAATCCCAACGGCCGGAATGTCTCACAGGGTATAGTGATATCAGATTGCCAGGGAAAGGACTGTGCAAACATCTCTGTTGATTTTCGTTTCTTCTGCGGAACAGAAGGCCCGGTCGATCTCAGGATAGAAGGCAATGCAGCAGAAGAGCCAGGCACATATAATCCGCTGAGGATCGACTGCAGGCCAGCTTACAGTTGTGAAGACGAACTGCTGATGGAGAACATCTCTGGGCCGCTTGACAATCGTCCTTTCGAGCTTCTGGTTGGAACAGACATAAACATACTGTGGGATAATTTGACAGACCCATCCCACTGCGACTGTTTTTTAGGTGACACTGCCTGCAACGGAAACTCATGCTGGGACAACTCAGGCGCCCTTGATTTCGAGGGCGGAGCGATATCAACGATCTTCCCTTGCTGCGGAGACGATACTGCTTTGGCAGGTGCGCCGCCAACACAATGGCGCGAGACCTACAACTGGAAAAGGTGTGCAGACACATGGGATCCGGCAGCAGTGGACACAAGTGCCTGTGCTGAGGACCAGACAGACGATGCATGCTGCAATCACGTGAATGACTGCGTGAATGGTACTGTATGCTATGCAGATGACACAAACGTGGCAACAGTGGAGATTGTCGATCATCTGACAGGAGAGGAAATGACCTGTTCAAGAGGTGTCTGGTGTCCGCGATATTTTGAATATAATGTATCTTCTGGCATGTGCGAGTTTGCCGGCTGGACAGCATGCTACTCAAATGATCCTACATTAGGATATGTGCCGACTTGCCAGGCTGCACCAGGAGCAGAGGAGTATTTCGACGATGTCTGGATAGAACCAAACCCCCCTCCAGCGGCTGATTGCCATGATGATTCTGCATCACCTGACCAATGCTGTTGTCCGATGCTCAATTGGAAGGGCGCAATATACCACAGATATCAGGATGCTGACATATACTAAAAACTATATTAGTATACATATATTAACGATTAGTTATCCTTGTTTTTATCTTTTTTAAAACCAAAAGACATATAAACCCTGTTGCATTATGCTAAATAGACGGTAAAACAGCATTAATTTGCTTTCTTTTTCCACTGAAAAATGGACCCAGGACAAGAAAACCAGCCTATTGATAAGACCACAGAAGACAACGATACTGCTAGTCCGAAGGAGGCTGTGGATAAATCCCAAACAAGAGATTCTGATGATTATTCTGGCAAGAGGATATCTGTGCTTGAGGGTCTTGATGCAGTCCGAAAAAGGCCTGCGATGTACATAGGTTCGACAGGTATACTAGGGCTCCATCATCTTGTATGGGAAGTTGTGGATAATGCTATTGACGAGGCGATGGCTGGGTTCTGCAAAGAGGTTATCGTGCAGATAAACAAGGACAATTCTATAACTGTCATGGATGACGGCAGGGGCATACCGGTTGATATGATGCCTAAGTACGGTCTTTCTGCTCTGACTGTGGTTCTTACAAAGCTTCATGCAGGCGGAAAGTTCGACAACTCAAGCTATAAGGTCTCCGGGGGTCTTCATGGTGTAGGTGTTTCATGTGTCAATGCGCTTTCGACAACACTGGAGGCATGGGTCAAGAGGGATGGCAGGCTTTATTATCAGAAATTCTCGCAGGGAAAGCCAGAGGGTGATGTTCAGGAGATTGGATCAACTAAAGGTACAGGTACAAAGATAACATTCATGCCAGACAAGTCAATCTTTGAGGTCACAGAATATCATTTCGACACAATAGCCTCGAGGTTGCGTGAGTTGGCTTTTCTGAATAAGGGTCTCAGGATAACCTTAAAAGATGGCCGTGGAGAGTCAAAGGAGAAAGAGTTTCATTATGAGGGGGGCATCAAGGAATTCGTCGAGCATCTCAACGCAGTCAAGACACCTCTCCATGATATAATTTTTTTCAGCCGGAAAAGCGACGAAGTCGAGATTGAGATAGCCATACAGTACCATGACGGATTTGCAGAGAACATATTCTCCTTTGTAAACAACATAAACACGATTGAGGGCGGAACTCACCTGTCTGGTTTCAAGACAGCTCTCACAAGGACGCTTAACGCATATGCAGAGAAGAACAATCTTGCAAAGGACATAAAGTTCGATTCCAATGATGTCAGGGAAGGGCTCTCAGCAGTCCTTTCTGTTCGAATACCTGATCCTCAGTTCGAGGGCCAGACAAAGACAAAGCTTGGCAATTCCAACATAAAGGGGATAGTTGATTCCATGGCATCCCTGGCTTTGTCCACATTCATGGAAGAGAATCCAAAGACCGCAAGAGCGATAATAGACAAGGTCGTCAATGCGTTCAGGGCAAGAGAGGCAGCAAGAAAGGCTCGTGATCTGACAAGGAGAAAGTCTATTCTTGACGGCTCAAATCTTCCAGGCAAGCTTGCCGACTGTTCCTCAAAGGACCCGGTGAAATCAGAGCTGTTCATAGTTGAGGGCGACTCTGCTGGCGGGTCTGCAAAGCAGGGCAGGGTAAGGGAATTTCAGGCAGTGCTTCCTCTCAAGGGAAAGATACTGAATGTCGAGAAGGCAAGGTTGGACAAGATATTCACGAACAACGAGATTGCGACAATGATAACTGCGCTTGGGACAAGCATAGGAGACGAGTTCAACATCGCCAAGCTGCGCTATCACAAGATAATAATCATGACAGACGCAGATGTCGACGGCCAGCATATTACCTGTCTTCTGTTGACTTTCTTCTACAGGTACATGAACGATTTGATTGAGAACGGACATCTCTACATCTCAATGCCGCCTCTTTATCAGCTGAAAAAAGACAAGAGATCATATTATCTTTATTCAGACCAGGAACTTCAGCAGAAGCTGGACGAGATAGGACGCAACGGAATATCTGTTCAGCGCTACAAGGGCCTTGGAGAGATGAACCCTGCTCAACTGTGGGACACGACACTAGACCCTGACAAGAGGATGCTAAAGAAGGTCCTGGTTGAGGACGCGGTCGCAGCAGACCAGATATTCTCGATTCTCATGGGTGATCTGGTAGAGCCGAGAAAAGCTTTTATCCAGAAGCACGCAAAAGAAGCTAAAAATCTCGATATATGATTTCATATCTCAGTTTATCTTCTTAGGATTTGTCTTATTCTGTTCATGCGTCTTTTGATGAGAACCGAATACAGCCCCGCCGATGACTCCTCCAAGAGCACCAAACCCTGGATAGATGACAAGACCTATCAGAAAATTCACAAGTGATCCCATCAATAAACCCATCTCTCCGAAGGGAGCAGGATTGAAAGCAGAACCTGTTGCAGCTGTCCTGATCAGTGCTTGATAAGCGAGTCCTAATACAAGTCCCACGATTGTTATGATAAGAAGTGCGATTAGTCCAGAGAAAAGTCCGCACAAAGTTCCTTGTCCTACATTCGGTTTTTTCTTGTTGATTTTCCAGAATATAAGAACAGAGAGGAAGCTGCCGAGCATGACCCAGAGGCAGCAGCACCAGTTGACGATGGGTATTATGTTCAGAACGACTGTGATTCCTGCGCCTGCAAGCGCAGCTTTAAGCATTGCGTTTCGCATTTGTTTTTCCTCGTTTCTTTTTTTTATGGTATTTCTCCTTTATATTTTTTTTGATTGTCCGGACCATGCCTATTGCACCAGGTATGACATAGAAAGGACCTACTGCTCCGACGATTGATCCAGTCAGCACTCTTTTCAAGGGGTCGCTCTCCCAGAATCCGATAAGCTGTCCAAATCCGTCGATTGCCAGAGGTATGATTGCGATGATCAGCCACATGCGATCAGGCATCAGGTCCTTTTTCATGATAAACGGATAAGCTATCGTACCTGCCAGGAATGCGATATAGATTGCAGCGCACCTTTGGCACACAGCAAGCTGGTTGCCTAGAAAGAAGAATGATCTTTCAGGCCTTTGATGGCATACTTTTGAATAGAAAAGATAATCTATTTCTGCAACAGGATCATGCCCTAGATGCGAAGCAACAGGTCCGAGGAACAATCCAGCACACCAGAGAACCACAGCTAATAGGAAGATGACATATGTTTTCTTATTTTTTTTCTCCATTTAGGGTATTTTAGGCATAGGACATATAAAAATGTAGTTGTATTTAGGGCTAATATGAAATCCTGGCCGTCTGTGCCATGAGAATATATCTTCAGGCAATATTATTAGTTGGACTAAGCGACATTGTTCGCGCAAGTCGCACTTCGCTTGTCTGCGGCGTAAACTGTGAGCTTTGCTCACCTGTTTGGGAATTCATTCCCAAAAGCGTAGGACCAGACGGAGTTTTCACGAAGTGAAAACGCAATATAGATCGCGAAGCCTAATTATTAACAGTACGCTTAAGACAAAGTCCGGGCGTAAATCGGTGCTCTGCGACGCAAACTGTGAGCTTTGCTCACCGGTTTGGGAATTCATTCCCAAAACCGCAGGTAACCATAACTCAACTTATTGAGTTCTGGGGATTGAAAATTCCAAAGAATTTTCATTAGTATTTAATAATATACACAAAAGGTACTTTCGGGACAGCGCCTCAAAATCAAAAACTATTTATAGAACCTTTTTCTAAATTAGACCAAACAAATAAAAATGCCGGTCAAGAAGAAAAGGGGGACTAGGAAAAAAAGTGCGAATGATAGGTCCATTACTGGCAAAAAGAAAACTTCTGCGAAAACCAAAAAAAAGCATGCCCACCATTCTCATATCCATGATACTCAAAAGCATCTGAAGCCAAAGTTCAAAGAAAAGCAGGATGATAAGGATATAAAACACCGAAGTGCAAAAAAGGACCCGCAGATACCAAAGTCGATCTGGGTTCTCATATATTATTCATTGATAATAGCTTTGGGCTATGTCGGTCTGAGCTATTTCACGAGTTTCAGTCTTGTTTTGGGTTATCTTTTCACCGGCATATTCGCAAAAGTGATCAATCTTTTCTTTGCCTTGCTGATATGCGCTATGGCATACGGTTTCTATTACAAAAAAAGATACGCCTACAACCTTTCTATATTTGTCTACGTGCTCAGTATCATCAGTCCGATAATCTCGATTGTATATGAGAAGTTCAATGCAACACCGCATATATATTCTTTTAAGAGCCGTCTTTTCTATTTTTTCCTGCTTTCTGTTGTCTTGAACGGACTTACGTTATGGTACATCTACAAGAAGAGGGATTATTTCTTCAACAACAATTATGATATGCAAAGTGAGCATGTGGAGGACAGGGTCCTTAAGATTTCGATGTCAGTCATAGCAGCATTATGCATACTTTTCGTCCTTTTTGGAGGCATATATCTTTTCTCGACGATAACTCCTAAGATAGATTCGATCAATGCTGATTTGGAAGGCATGGGAGTTGTTGATTCCATCTCATTTTGTTATCAGGATGATTCTGTGGATGACGAGAACCTCTGTCTGTTGGTTGTCGCTGCCAAGAACAGGGACAGCGGCATGGCGAGCGTGATATGCAGCGAGATAGATCAGCAGGCAGATTTTTACAAGGAAGTCTGTAATATGGTTATTAAACGATGATTGGGTCAAAGAAGAGTCAGGTTACAGTATTTATAATAATAGGCATAGTGATCCTTTTTGCAGTTATCTTTGTCTCTTACCTGATATATATAACAACCCAGAATCCCGAAGTCGTGCTGACCCCCACCCAGAAGAAGGTGGACACCTATGTCACGCAATGTCTGGAGCAGGTCGGAAACGAGGCGCTCTTCCTGATTGGACAGCAGGGTGGATACTATGAGATACCTGACCATCAGAAGAAGATCGCGAAGCTTGATCCCGACAATTCAGAGTATCTTATGATGGGTGACGATAATCTCTATATACCATACTGGTTCTATCAGACAGAAGGAGGATTTGATGATGCGCTCATGCCTGCCCTGCAAAAGGAGTTCGAGGGCGACTCTTCTATAGAGAGCCAGGTCGAGAAATACATAGTCGACAATATAGGTGCCTGCCTTGATAATTTCTCAGAATTCAGAAAACAGGGGATCAAGGTCGTGCCCCTGAAAGAACCGAAGGCCAGGATAATATTCGGCGACACGAACACCTTCTTCAAGCTTGAGTATCCTATGTCAGTCACTCTTGGCGAGGAGGAATCTTCTCTCAAGGATTTTCAGCATTCCACGCAGGTAGGCCTTCGCAGGATCTATGATCTTGCGCGTGAGATAAGAAATTACGAGATGCAGGACGTTTTCCTGGAGCGCACGACCCAGAACCTGATATCTCTTTATTCCCAGGTCAATGATGATTTTCTTCCGCCTATGTATGGCGGGCTTGAGTTCCGCGATTGTTCAAAAGAGGTCTTCTGGTTCTACAATGATGTCAAATCTGATCTTAAGGAGATGCTGACATTCAACCTGCCTTATTTAAAGATAAAGAATGCAAAATACGAGCCTATTGAGGTTGATCATCCTGACTCAGAGGTAAGAAAGCTCATGCAGGGAGTATTCAGGAGTCTTGAGTTCACGACCTCAGAAGACGACTATCCGACTATTGATGTTGATTTCAACTATCTTTCGGACTTCCCGTTGGATCTTGATCTAGGAAGCTTCGGGATCCTCGAGCCAAGCTCATTTGACATAAACCTGATATTCCATCAGATGTGCATGTTTGAGTATGAGTTCCAGTATGACGTCAAATATCCTGTCCTGATAACACTGGTGGATGATAATTCAGAACTCAATGGCCAGCCTTATCTGTTTCAGTATCCAATCCAGGTAGTGCTCAAGGACAATTTCCCGCGTGTCAGGCAGACAGAACTGACAGGCATCCCGGCTCACAGGAAGACCAGAGGAATAGACATGTGCGACATGCGTTTCTGGACAGCTGATGGGATTGACCTTGAGGTCAAGGATGTTGAGGGCAATTACGTGGAAGACGAAACAGCAGTCTTTTTCCAGTGCGGCCCTAGATATATAATAGACTATGATGAGAACGGCACCATGACCAACATAACAAGGTTCGCAGACAAGTGCTCTGTCGGAGCCACTAAGGACGGAAAGCTCACGTCCAGTCTGCCTGTCTGCCAGGGCGGAGCGATACTAAGTCTTGAGAACCCGGGATACTTAAGCAAGGCCATAAGGCTGGGAGACGTGCTTGAAGGCAAGCCGATAAAGAAGACGATACTGATGGAGAAGCTTGTTCCGATCGAGATAGATGTCAGGAAGTATTTTGTCAAGCCGCCTGCGCTGGAAGACGAGACAGTCGAGAATCCTGGTGTTGTAAAGGACGAAAACGGTTTGGTGACAGAGTGCAACATCTATCAGCCTGACAAGAAGCTCACCAACTATGAGCAGGTGTTCCTCAGGATCGAGAAGATGGACACCCAGAACGGCGACCTCAGGGTTCCGATAATCAGGGTCTTCAGCCCTTATAACGGCACAGATCCGATAGAGCTTGCGCCAGGGGAATACGCTGGAGAGCTTCTCTTGATACGAAAGGAGCGCTTCCCTGGCGAGATGACCATACGAAAGGAGAGCCAGGAGAAGGTCATTCCTGGATCTATTGCATCAGATGAGAAGATAATAAGATACCCTGATGAGGATGTGGTCTTTGACCAGATGGTCACAGGCGGTTCGATCTTCAGCTTCACTGTTGAAAGAGACGATCTCAGGGCAGACAACATGACCTTGTATGTCTTTGACATGGGCAGGCCCACGATACTGGAAAGAGTTGGCATAGGCACCAAATACAGGGAAGACTGCGCAAGGCTCAATGCAGAGTTGGTCAGGCCTAAATTCAGATGAGGATAAGATATGAAGATGGCAAAGAATCATGAAAATCAAACAATGAAGAGACAATATCTGGCAGCCCCGATGTTCATGATACTCCTTGTCATATCTATCCCTTTCCTGAGTTCAGATGCATTCGCGATCAGGGGTTCCTTGACCGACCTTGAGGTCAAAAGCCAGGGTAATGTCAGTTATTTTGTGAGTGAATATGCAGACTCTGCAAAGATATCTATCATAGCGAATATATATGATGATGAGTTCAATGTCTTGGATGTCACGACCGACAACCTGAGGCTCTACACACCAGGTTCCAGAAGCTTCGACTCCTGTGTCGAGACAGACAAGGGATATCTCTGCGAGTATGAGACTGCCTACAGGGACCGCGATCCTGGCATCTATCCGTTCCACATCAAGCTCTATGACAATGCAGGCAACCTTCTCAAATCAATGCGCGATTCATACTATGTTGACGGCCAGGCTCCTCAGATACTCATGTTCGAGATACCGGATGTAATAACAAAGGATTTCACCGCAAAGGTAAGGCTTCTGGACTCTGCCTGCGATGACTGCGGCTTTGCCTGTTCAGGCCTTGACAGGATGGAATTTCTCGTCAACAATGAGGTTTCATATGATTTCGGTCTCTCTGGCTGTGTCCATAACGAGAACAAGAAGCTTGATGGAGAGGTCATGGACATCCCACAGGGAGAGACTACTCTTTGCCTCAAGGTCTACGACAAGTTCGGCCACTATGAAGAATCCTGTAAGACCGTGCTCTATGATTCTGGAGCGCCGACTGCAAGTTCAGACCTTGTATTCAAGGCAGGCTCAGGCCAGCTGATCAGCCACATAAACGAGCAGTCTGAGGCATTGGTTGCGATGATAAACATCTCAGAGCAGTTCGGTCTGGACACGGATAATGTATATGCAGATTTCTCAGGTATAAACAAGGAGAGGGCAGAGGAATACCAAAGCATGAAAGCCACCTGCTCAGAGCTCTCAGATGGATTGTATTCGTGCAGATGGGCAGGTCTTGTCATAACAGAGGTCGGCTCGATAGCTATACCGATAACAGTGAGGGATGTCAACGGAAACACCCGCACCATCCAGAAGACCAAGAACATAATGCTGGACAACACAAAGCCAAGGGTGACAGGCATATCGACAAGATACGACAAGTACCTCAGAAGGCCGGCCAACAATACCATTATACTCGAGATAGCAGAGGCTGGCTCTGGCATGGCATCGAGAAAGATCTTTTTGGATCTCACATCGATCGGTGCAGGCACGAATGTCCAGCCAGATTATTGTGAATTGCAAAACGGCATGTGGTACTGTTATTGGGAAGGAGTTCTGGTCACCCGCCGTCAGGCTCAGAACATGTACAATGTCCAGGTCATATCCATGGCAGACGCGATCGGAAACACCATGGAGCCGGCAAGTGTCAGTTCAGAGACATTGATACTTGATGAGACCGCCCCGGTCTTTGATTCAGTGGACATAACAGCTCTTGGATACCAGAGGAACGTTCTTCTGGGAACAGATGTCGCAAAGATCTCAGCCAGGATAATAGAGGCAGACTCAGAGCTGTTCCCTGAAAACGTCCTGGCAGACTATTCAGAGTTCTCGCCTGACATGGACTACAGCCCTGCCTCGACATGCGACGTGCTCTCGTCGACTATGTATGAGTGCATCTGGGAATACACTGGAGCCATGGTTCCGAAGACCGACATAAAGATGAACATAATCGCGATGGATGCAGCAGGAAACATAAAGGAGAGTTCTGATGATGGTAAGCTTGGCGAGGCATACGTATCCGATGTTGTTGACCGAAAGACGCAGGCAGACTTCTGGGAGGAGAATGCCAGGGTCTCGGGTGTAAGCCCAGTTAACCGCAACTTCCTGATACAGGGTGGAACAATAGTCCGCGCGCATCTTGAGCTTCAGCCGAAGTCCGGCAGTTTTGTCCATGATTTCACGATGCACAGCTGCATAGGAAGGCTTGATCTTCCGATGGCAGAGCATGAGAAGGACTTAAGCTACGATTCGATAACAATATTTTCCCAGTATTATCCGCCCAAGGACATCCGTGAGAGCAAGAACGAGCTCGAGCTTCTGCTCTCGATACCCCCTTATCCTCAGCAGAACGACACAGAGGCTGCTGAGAGGATAGAGATAATCTGCTCTGGTGAGCTCATGCAGTCCTTGCGCAGGACATCAGACATATTCACTGAGAACGAGAACATCAACGCGACGATCATAGTCCCTCTGTCTGGCGGAGTATTCGACAACCCCGGAGAGGTAGCGATAAAGAAGATAAACAAGAAAAAGGACGACTACGACCGTGTCAAGTCCCTCGTATCCACTCTCGAGAAGATAACAAAGATTCTGACTCCATTATGCAGTGTCATGAACGCGATAATCCAGCTGGCCAACAATGTCTGCATGGTCGTGTCAGTTGTCGGCAGGTGGCAGGGGAATTCATGGGGTTTGTCGTGCAAGAATTCAATAAGTGACAATCTCAATGATATATGGACAGGTGACTTTTATAAATTCGGTGACTCTACCAAAGGAGGTATTTACGGGTTGGTCAATGATGGTAATCCCTCTAAATGGGGCAATCAAAAAAAGATACTTTCATTAGGTTATATCTGCGACCTCGTCCTATGCACCTCATGCTCAGAGATATGGCGGGGTGTCTGGTCAGGCTTTGAGGAAGGCAAAGGACTAAGCGGTCTTGAGAACAAGGCAAACAATTTCATGGTCAGCATGTTCGACAAGGACAAGAAGGACAAGGATCCTGATTGGTTGGCAGAAGAAGCCAAGCAACACGGAGGCAATCTGGAATACGGAACACCTGACGAGGAGTTCTATCAGGGAGTCCGCACGACATTTGATCCCCACAAGAGTCTCATTGTCGCGATTATCTGCGATCCCCCTTGCCTTTCAGGGATACAGACAAAGCTCACTACTTACAAAGAGATCCTGAGGCTGTATAATGTCTGCTACAACACAGCGATTGTCCGCGGAGACGGAACCCATGAATGCGACAAGTTCTACAAGAGCCAGGTCTGCCAGCAGATAATAATGGAGTTCTGGCATTTCATATACGACTTCATAAAGCAGTTCATAGTAAAGTCCATAGCTTATCACACTGAGAAAGCGATAATTGAGATGACCTGCGACACGACTGGAGAGGTAACTCCCGAGACCTGTTTTGCCTTGAGGATAAAAGAGGCCTTAGGTGTAATGATAGTGATGTTGGATTCATACGACATAATAGAGGGCCTGATGTCAGGCGATCTCTACGACACATCAAAGGACTCCGAAAAGAGTGAGTCAGACCGCGACGAGCTCGTGGACAAGCTGGACAAGGGAAGTTAGGATGGATAAGATGAGACTGAATAGGAGTTGGATTGTGATTTCATTATTTTTAATTACCTTGTTTTTACTAATAGGGGAATTTCAAGTATTTGCTCAAAATACAAGAGATATGACTGATACCGTTAAAGAAGAGCCGCAAGGAACCCCGATAAGATTATCTGATTCATCTATTTTGGGAGATGAAGCCGAATCAAATGATTATGATTACTCTCTCGGTGTTAATGTCAAGTCACCTCAAGGTGAATTAGGTTTAATTCGGATACAAGGTGATAGCCCTGATGCAGATGGTGAGTTAGATTCGCCAATAAAGCAACCAAGATATGGTGTATATGATTATACTACCGGAGATTATATCTGGTCAGAACCGACATCTCAAGATGAGATAAATCAATTTTTAGATAGTATGTCGGATAGGGGTTATACTGTTACTGATCAATATGATAGAAGTTGGGATAAAGATAGTCATCAGTTTACCGGAACTCAAGCCCAAAGAAAAGATGATGTAACAGATGTCTGCAGAACGCATTGTCTCTCATTTCCAGAAGGAGTTCTTTCACCTCAAACTTTTAAACCTACTGAAACCTCTTCTTCAGAAAGAATAACAATAGATGGGGAGTATACTGTCCATGAGTTGTATAGTGAATACCTTGCCACAGATTCAAAAACTGTTTATGTAGTTGGTGATGAAAATACAAGGCAATACAAAAAAGGAGTGGATGGCAAGTGGAATTGCATGAATTGTCATATCTCAGATCCCCACAAATCCTATTATTCAGATGGATTGAAAGAATATATAGATAGTCAAGATGTAGAATCTGCATATGGTATGGACCCGGATGCAGAAGAGCCACAAAAATTCATCATAAAAACACGAAGGCCGCAACAAGATACCGCCGAGAATACAAAACCTCTGGAAACTAAAGATGAACGTAGTTCATCAGGTTTTGATTCAGAGAGCTTTCCAGCAGATAAATATACGGCTGACTTTATCATGGATACATTGATGGACCAGCCCATGGTATCAGCCACTTCCGGAGAGAAATTCAATCCTAGAGAAGGCCATACCTTGACCCTTGAATCAAAAGAATATGAATATAAGGGAGATAACAAATGGGAAGTAGATGGGCAAACCATAAGTACAGAGCATCTTAAAAGACAAATCAAGGAAAACGGAGCAGCGACGATAACATACACATCTGAGGGCCAGCAGAAGACCGAAACGATCACAATTCAGCCCAACGGATATATTCCAGAGGATGAAGGTGCTGAGAAGCTCAGCGACAAGGAGAGGCTGGAAGCCTACCAGAAACTGAATAAGCTCGAGAGGGAGAATCAGGCGACTTTCGGTGTAGATGAGGATGGTCACAGAACTCTTGAATCATTCGCTATTAGAAACAGTGAACTTGAAGGTGGATCAGAGGATGACGATCAGATCTCACTGAAAGTGAAAGTCAAAGAAGAAAAAGTTGAGAAGAATAGATTTATACTCCCGGACAAAGACGTGTCACAATATGAGGTTGAAGTCCTGGATGAAAAAGGTAAAACAGCATTCACTGTTACATCTACCTATAATTCCATCGACGGTGAAGTGAGCGAAGGCAGGTTCAAGAAAGGAATTGATCCTGATGAATTCGGCGACCAGATAGCAGTCAAGAAGGATGATGGCTCTTTTGACATATATACTAAGGATGGATATATTAAATACCAGAAAGTACAGAAATCCAAAGAAGTATCAGATGAAGAAAAGAATAAAGCGCTTGAAGATGCTAAGATCGGTACTTTGACAGAAGAGCAGGCAGAGGCTATTGAAGGCTTGCAGAAAAAAGAGAAAAATTTATTGAATGATGCTCAAAAAGCGCAGAATGATCCGGTCCTGGCATCCCACAACCGTCAGGTATCCCAATATTTCCGAAACAAGTTCACCCAGAAGTACACCCAGATTCTCGATGCGATGCTCGAGAACTATCTCGGAGAGTTATACATGGGTGTTCCGGCAGCGATATGCGGAGACGGTATCTACAAGGAAAAGACAGCGCCCAAGAGGATATCAGGGATAAACATCCCTCAGACCGGCTTCTATTCTCAGATGGAGCAGGACATACTCGACAATCTCAGGGTTGCGGTCATCCGCGCGCAGAGGGAAGAGCTGACCGAGGACATGTACCGCTACCTGCTTGACCTGAGGCTTGTCGCAGACAGGACAGTCGAGTGGTCGTTCTACATGAAGAACAGCGGGAAGAACATAAGGTTTGACATAGACTCTGGCTCACTTGCAAGCTACAGATCCTTCCAGATGGTCTACGCAGACGGCGACGGCATATCCTCTGTGTTCATCTGCCAGGAAGGCGGCCCTGAATGCTACTACGACAAGGCCTGCCTCAAGTTCTCAGACGAGGAATCTGCAAGATGCGTCTCGATTGTCGAGCCTTGAAGAATTCTAAAAACAAAACAATTTTAAATTATTGTATATCTAAGTAAACATATGTATGATAAATTAAACATAACAGAAAAACAGTCTTCAGGTATTGTCATTATTTACAGAAGGCTAAAAAAAAGATTTCTATATAAGAGAGGTTTAAAAAAAGGCTTCATATAAGTCCCAGGACTGCCCAGATTATACTCAACAGTCTTGAAAAGAAAGGTATCCTGAAATCAACGACAAGAGGTAAGATAAAGGATTACAGGCAGTTCCAAAAAAAAACCGGCCTTCCTATCCACCCAAAACTATATAAACCAAGAATCATTTCATATTTCTGATGAAAAAAAAGGGTTTTGGTGAGGGGCTCAGGTCATATCTTATGAAGACCTCATTTGTCCGCAGTTTCAGTGTGGACAAGCGCAGGTTCTTGGTATCGGTTCTCTCGGACATAATCTATTTCGGCATAATCTTCATCGGCTGGGTCTATCTTCTGTCCATAATCGGCCCGAAGTTTCCGATGGTCCTCTCTGCGCCTGCGGTTCTCTCAGAGCAGCAGGTCATGGCAAGTGAGGGCATGCAGGAATCAGAAGCCGAGGCCCTCTATGGTTATATCGATGAGATAATCGCGGCCTGGAAGACAATAGTCACCTACACGATCATAGCCTTGGTCGTCTTCATACTCATAAATTCAGCATTCAAGACATTTTCCTGGTCAAGGCTAATCGGAAAGAGTTTCTCTTTTCCTCTTTTCCTGCGTGCGATAGCCATGAACATATTGATATTTGCGCTTTTCATAGGCATATTCAAGTACATAATAATGCCCTTTGTGCAGTACAACCAGGCAGGTCTCATGCTTGCAATATTTTTCATTGTCTCGTTCATATTCCTGCTGGTCTTGAATGTCCTGAGGATAATGCTTGTCCGTGAGGGAAAGATATTCCGTTCGCTCGCAAAATCCTACAAGATCATAGTGCTAAGGTTCTATGTCTTCATAATCCCGATGCTTCTCATGCTTCTCATGCTTCTGCCTGTATCGATATTGGCAGGCATCTTCCGCTTCATCCCTTTCGGTCTGGGCGTGGCTTTCACCTTCATCCTCTTGGTCTTGTATCTCAATTGGTGCAAGCATTACTTTCATTCTATTGTCGACAGGCTGGCAGTTGCAGTCTGACTGTCTGTAAAGGTTAAAAAGCGAATTCTTCTTTTTTTTCATGGCCTTCAATCCTCCCCTGCAGCGATGGGATAGTCGTCGTCAGGGCCAATATTGTGAGCAAGGCTTATGTATATTTCAATTCTTGCCAGGGACCGATTCCGATAGTTCTTTTATCAGCATGGAATCGGCCGAGAGAGCAGGCCACAGACGACTATCCCAAAGGGAGCGATAGCAGTAAAATCTGATTCTTCGAATCATCAGAACACCTTTAAGCTTTCAGCCAGAAGATCCTACTCTGTTTTCACTCCATTGCACTCCGTGAAAACTCCGCCTGGCCTCGGGAAGCTTTTCTTCGCAAACCTTCCCTCCCCTGGCACAGACGGATTTTCTGGCTGAAAGCCCGCAAACTTCAGATGAGGACATACGCTCATACGGCTATTATGAAATCCTAGCCGTCTGTGCCCTGAGAGAGAATATTTACATTAGTAAATATTCTCGTGGCCAGGCGGAGCCGATGTGAAACATCGGTGAAGTAGGATAGGATTTCATAATAGCCCGCTCATACAAAACATTTAAATACTATCGTGCACAGAAAATATGAAGAAATGTATAAAAAGAGGGGTCAGGTAACCGTCTTCATAATTCTTGGAATAGTGATACTGATATTCCTGGTCGGTTTTCTGGTCCTGCGTTCATATCTCACGCAGATGAAGGAAGAGGGTCCGCAGCCAGTAAAGGACATAAGAGGCTACATCGAGTCCTGTCTCAAGCAGAACATAGACGAGGGCGTATTCACTCTCGGCATGCAGGGCGGCTATATCGAGCTTCCAAAGGAGGTCGACTTCAGCACTGTGCAGAAGGTGGATTTCGGCTCAGGCGTCCCATACTGGTATTACAACAAGCGAAGCTACATCCCCTCAAGAGAAGAGATGGAGCGCCAGCTGGGGATATACATCGAGCGCCAGCTTGACTACTGTCTCGACAACTTCAGCTCTTTTAGCTACAAGTACGACGTCGACATAACAGGTGACCTCAACCTGGACGTGGCGATCGGCCAGGATTACCTGATATTCTCTGTAAACTACCCTATGACAATACACGTCAAGGGCTCTGACGACTACTACACATACGACGAGGAATATCTCGAGAAGAAGAAGAACAGCCTCGGCCGGCGTTATGACCTTGCAAAATCCATAATGCAGCTTGAGAACAGGGAAGCGTTCCTCGAGAACTACACAGATGAGATGATTGCATGTTCAGACTGGCTTCCTTATGAGGGCATGGATTTCGGCTGCGAGCCAGAGAGATGGGATGTAGACGAGATGAAGGAGTATGTCCAGACGATGATAATGCACAATCTCCACTTCCTTCAGTTTGAGAACACCGATTACAGGGAGACCGGCCTTCCATATTACGACAAGCAGTACAAGGTCAGGGCCACAAACGACAACTACGATGACATGGGTGTCGAGGTATTCTACAATCCTTCCTGGGACATGGAATTCTCAGTGCACCCGAGCAAGAACGGCGTGGTCAAGCCGATAGAGAACCGTATCAGGAAATACCTCCTGGACTGCATAAAGGTCTATCATCATAAATACTCACTGGATTATCCGGTATTGGTCAAGATCCTTGACAATGACGAGCCGGACTTTCCGTTCTTTTTCGCAACTCCGGTGCATGTCAAGCGAAACATGCCTAACAGGAAGGGCGAGATCGAGGACTGGCCTACAGAGATCGACCGCATGGGCAGCGAGGAGTTCTGCGCGCCTGTCAGGACGACCACAAGATATGTCTCATCACCTTCAGGCACGCCGGGTGAATACAATATTACAGCCATACCAAACACCAGGGTCAGGCAGCACACCAACAAGCTCCGCGTGACTGTCGTGGATGATGAGAAAGGTTATCCTCTTGGTGCTCTCAGCGGAGTGAAGATCGAGTACCACTGCGTGAAGTTCCTGTGTGATATGGGCAATACCTCTTACCCACTCAACAGGGCAGGCGAATATTACGGTGCCCTTCCCAGTCTTGAGACAGAGTTTCCTGACTGCGTCAACGGAGTCATTATAGCATCCGCACCAGGATATCATACAGCAAGGGTAAAAAAGACAATTGATGAGACCAGCAACAATGACCAGGTCACGGTCAGGATGACAAGACTTGAGCCTCTTCTGTATACAGTGACTGTTGTCGAGAACCAGAACGGTCTTCTGAGGGAAAGGGCATTGAACGATGACGAGGTCGTCATGATCGAGATCAGAAATGAGGAAAAGGACTTTGAGGAGACCATAATCTTTCCGACTGACGAGGAGGCTTTCAAGAACCTCTCGCTTCTTGCAGGCGATGTCCAGTATGAGCTGGACATGAAGCTGGTCGAGGACAACAGGCTTGTCGGTGGAGCGCTTCTCAATTTCACGACAACCACAGCAGACATCAACTACGCAAGATACGTGGTGTTCTATGTCTACAGGAAAGGGACAAGGACAGTGACTGACCCGGAGGTACAGTGGCAGGACTATCAGTACGCCCTGAACAAGTCAGTATCATTCCCGCCGAGGATAAGATGAGAAAGATGACAAGAGCGATGGCATTGGCGATGATCTGCCTAATCCTTGCCATGCCGTTCTCGTTCGCAGTCTCGATTAATCCTGCATCAGTCACAGAAGAGCCCAAGGTGAACATCTGCAGGATCAGGTGGGAAACAGACATTGCATCAGAGGGCCTGGTCAACATAGGCCGCAGCAAGGACATGCTCGGAAGGACAGAAAGGGATTTCAACGGAGAGAACACAGTCCATCAGATCCTGGTCGAGAACCTTGTTGAGGATACTGAATATTTCTACCAGATCGAGGCAAAGAAGGGCTCAGAGCGCGACTATTCAGAGATAAGGCAGTTTCGGACCCTCAAGCCTCCTGTATCGTTTGACAAGGTAAAGAGCCTTGTGGTAAAGGACATAACCTACAATTCAGCGACAATCAGCTATCTCACGACAGATGCGACACAGAGCCGTGTTGTCTACAGCACCTCTGAGATGCAGCTGACAGAGGAGGCAGAGGACGCGACCCCCAAGACAGACCACGAGGTAAAGCTGACAGGCCTAGAAGCAGACACAGAATATTATTACAAGGTCATGATCGACGGCTCTGAGACTGATGTCCAGACCTTCCACACATATCTCAAAGGTCAGCTGATGGATTTCATCCAGCTGGATTCTGTTCCTCCTGCAACATCGAACAGGACACTGAAGCTTTCAGGCACAGTCAAGCCCAACTCCAAGGTATATGCTTTCATAAACAACAATAACATAGCAGCAGGCCACATGATAACCCAGACCGACAGTTTCGAGTTCTCTATCTCGCTTGTGTCAGGGATAAACAACATCGAGGTCAAGGCCTGGGACCAGGACGGCAACAAGGACATAAAGAACGTGAAGGTCCGCTTCGACGACCGTTCGCCCATGCTCGAGGTCGAGCCGCTTCCGGGCCTGACCAGCGGCCAGCGTCTCAATATCAAGGGAAGGACTGAGCCGAACATCACTGTCGAGGTCTTCATCGACGGCCAGTCTCAGGGCGGCCTGGCAGTGAATCCAGAAGGCTATTTCTCCCGCAACATATCGATCGGAGGCACCGGCCAGACAAAGAGGATAATGGTCCTTGCTTATGATTCATTGGGCAACAACGCATCATACGCAAAGGAGATCGCAATCGACAGGGAAGCGCCTTTCATAAAGGAGCCGTTCGCATCAAAATACGGCCGCGGCGTCACTCACTTCAAGCTCCTCACGATAAGGGGCAAGACATCTGAGCCCAATGTCAGGATAACAGTCACGAACTTCGGCAAGTTCACAGGCTGCGAGGATGCAAGGATAGACACCCACTACGGCGGCTGTGACAAGTTCACCCACAAGTCTGAGAGGCTGACTGGCATAATCGACCCTGTGACCATGGCCCTTGGCATGGTGCAGGAGCTAAAGTCAGATGATGAAGGCGACTTCAAGGTCACCCTGTCCTTGGTTCCGAGCCTGGATTACCAGACCTCGACCAACAACATAATATTCGACCTTCAGGATCCTGCAGGCAATGTCGGCCAGACAAAGATCGCGATAAAATACGAGCCTGGCTGCTCTGACTGGATGATAGGTCCGATCCAGAGTTATCCTTTCAATATCTACACCCGCGACATACACGCATCAGACATCGACGGCTCTGCCATATTCCCTGTGCAGTACATAGGCGGCGATGATGTGATAAAGGTGCAGAGGGTGGAGATAGGAACAGACGACAGCCTCAGGGGCGCATCCACTCCTCAGGGTTCTATCGGCAGGATTGGATCTAATGAGTTGACATATGGGATAGAGGACCACAGCAAGTACATAGATGTCGGCGACCCAAAGGCCAGCCATTACAACACAGAGGACGAGGAGTTCTTTGTATATGCTCCGATAATAGTCAGGAGATACATGGGCACCCTTGAGCAGTACCCAGATCAGCTCTATGCGCCGTTGGCAGTCAGGATACACTATGTCTCTGACGGCGACCCGTTCTCATGCGAGCTCTACCCTCAGGTCAGTTTCGACGTCCAGAAGCCGGAGCTTGTCACAAAATGGCTTTCCCCTGAGATGCTCAACAATACCATAGAGATGCTTGACGAGACAATAGATCATCTCGATGATCTTATCCGCTATGTCCGTCAGGCATACCAGATAGTTCTCATAAGCTGCGGGATTAAGATAGCCTGGGATTACCTTTCAGGTTTCTCAGGAGACAGCGGGAGTTATGATGACAAGGGCTGCAGGACAGACCTCGAGTGGACCTGGTGGATATGCGACAGGGTGATATGCCCGAAGGTTCCGCCTCACTGCGGTTTCGGCCAGAATGACCCAGAAGTCCAGCCAGAGACACGTACTTATACTGACCCCGATACTGGCAAAACACATCAAGAGCAGGTCTACAACAAATGGGTCGGTAATGATGGAACAGAGATAGAGTACTATGACGTGAACGAGGCCGGCGAGATTGAGGCAATGAACAACGATCCTGAAAGGACATTCTATTACGAGGAAGAGGGATTGAGGCGTGACCTATCCCGAAAAAAGAGCCGCTGCAAGGGAGGAACATTAGTGGTTGCCACCTACAAGCAGGAAGCGACCAAGGATTCAGTTCTTGTGAATGGCAGGGAATCTGTATCTACAGAGGTCACCTGTTATGACAGGGATCAGGTCAAGGACCTGCAGACAGGAGACTACAAGCCGCCTGACGGCACAGTGGTCCGCAACTGTTACAGCGCAGAATGCCCTAATTTCGACAACACCAAGTGCTTGTTCGGCGATGCAGCAGGCAAGTCGCCTGTCGGAGGGATAATCCTTTCCACTCAATGCGGCTGTCTTCCAGGTATGTATGCGCATCTCAGTGCGATTCGGGACATCCTCATGGGCGCAAAGAAATGCCTTGAGCAGGCTCAGATGGGAGAGGTCCGCGGAGGGTTCTGCGAGCGGCTCCTGGCGCAGTTTGTCTGCGACATAATGATAGAGGCCCTGAAATGGGTAATGGGAGAGTTCTTCGAGACTCATGGAGGTACCTCAGGTATCAGTGGAGGTGTCCGTGGAGCTGGCCAGAATTTCAACGATAATGCAAAAGAGGTCACAGAGCAGCTCAGCCAGAGATATGACGGTTACATTGACCAGAGGCTAGGCTTGTCCACAGACCGGCTTCTCAACAAGGCCTGTGTCTTTGCGGTCACTGGCGACTGGTCATTGATCGACGGTCTCATAGACAATGTCCTTGAGCAGACAGAGGTAGAGCCATATGCAACCATACTGGCAGAATCCAGGCCATACGGCTACGACCCTTTCACAGGCCGCATGAACATATACTACAACATCTACGTGGGCATAATCCCTGGCGGTGACACAGAGGTCAAGACCTGGCTTGAATGCGACCGTGATTATGAGGGAGGCGAGTTCTGCGGAAACGACGCAGACCCGATGATAGTGAACCCGGCAACATTCCAGATGACCCGTTATTCGCCTAATTTCAACCGCAACATCCCTATAGTTGATGAGAATGCCAAGTACTGGTACAACAAGGCAGTCTTGGAGCTCAAGTACAAGATAGGCAAGGAATGGAAGGTTGACCGAAGGACAATCCGCATCTGGAGAAAGGGCGACCTGGCATTCGGCTGCACATTCTCGATGCTTGGCGGCATCTCATGCCAGGGCCAGCGTTTCGGAGGCATCGGCATGGGCACAGCAGAGCTTTACCCGGTAGGTTCAGGGACCAGGTTCACCCCTCAGGTATCAGAGTATTACGCAGGCAACAAGGTCATGGCATTGGTCAAGATTGCCAACATGATGGAGGACGACTTCTATGTCCGCCTAGACTACCCTGGAACAACGCTCACATCCGAGCAGTTCCAGATCCCAGCAGCAGGCACAGGCCAATCCCAGGATGAAAGAACATATCTATTATTATTGCAGGATGTCGCAGACGAGAGTTCATTGTTGCGCAATGTCCAGTACAAGCCATTGGAGAACGTCCGCATCAAGGAAGAGGATATTGATGATTTTAGGGTTGTGAGGATGAGTGGCCCTAATGATCTGAATAAAATTTATTTAAGATTTTTTACTAATATCAATTCGAAAGAAAAAAACTCTCCTCAAACACCTAATTACATTGATATCGAAATTAATCGGAAATTCATTGAAACAGGCGGAAAGATTAATTTAATTGAGAAATTTGAAGAACAATATGATGCACTGGCTGAGAGAACTGACACTCATATTGAAATTGATAGGATAGAGGTTGATTTTGTTGATTATCAAAAATCAGACATTACATTAAATACTGGAGAACCTGTAGTTAAAAAACAACCAATTGGTCTAACTTTTGAAGGATTATCCAATACTAATGGACAAACTAAAAGAGATTGGCAATTCACTGAAGTTTCAACATCTGATACCCCTTCCTCAGAATCCATCTCCAGGACAGCCAAGCTCACATTGCTCGAAGACACTGACGACGACGGCTATGGAGACACGCCGATACTCCAGGAGATGTCAGAAGACCAGTCAATCGAGCTCAAATGGAGAATAAAGAAAGAAGCCAATGACAATGTCCTCCCTAAGGCTGATCTTATCGAGCCAGTTGGCTCTTACCTCCTGAACCCGAAAAACGAAGACCTAGGCGGGACATCCCTGACCAAGAATCCGATCACCTTCTCCTTCATGGATGACAACAACGAGGTCTACGGCTTCAAGGTACTGATGAGAAGCCATCCTGTAGAAGAGACAACCCTCTACTGCAACTTCAGGATTAATGGTGGAAGAGTTGAGTTGGATGACCCAGGTAATTACCCTGGAAGTCCGCACTATAAAAAGCCAGTTTGTCAAGAAATCCTAAAACCAAACTCAAGGACCTCAATCAACGAGAAAGGCAAACCGAACATAGTCAGCCTTGATCTTTCATTAAGTGAAGAGGATTTCCCAGGACTATACCAGTTAGGCCAATTGTTTGACATACGCATAGCCATGATAGATGAGACCTACTCCAACAGAAGGGACGTCACGTTGGCGGAAATGAACGGAAAAGACGAAACAGGTTCAGGATACAGTATTGGACAGACTGAGCCTTATACAGACCAGATTGCAGATCATATTGATAACATCAAGGTATTAGTCGGAGAAAAATGCATTGTCAAAAGAACTGGGAATAATTTAATCTGCTACGAACTAATTGAGTCAAACGGTTTGATCAAGTACATAGTAAACACTGGAGATCTAAGACCATTGCAAGGAGAAATAAAAGGACCATCCCAAACATACTTCTGCAATAATGGTAAGTGCGCTGAAAGCGGCGGAGACACCACAACAGGCAAAGGAACAGTCAACGAGCCTATCGGCCGGACATACAAGATGGATTCAGAAGGAGATAATCCGATCACATGGGAGATGGTAACTGTATGTCTCGGAAGCAAATGCGGAACAGAGGGTTACAATTCTCTTGAGCTTACCAGGACCGACATCCTTCCGGCAGAAGAAGTGATTGAGACAGGAACTCTCAATTAATCTTTTTATTTCTTATAGCAGCCATCGCATCCAGAATTGCTGTAGCTGTAAGCAAGGTCAGGCTGCCTCTGTCTGTACTTATCCCCAAGGCTCTGCACATACTCCATCACAGCCTCATTGAGGCTGCCGATCTTCTCAGGGATATAATTTGATATGAGTCCGTATGCTTTTGATCCCATGCTCTTCCCAAGACCCTTCCAGTATCTCCAGGACCGAAACCTTGATCTTTCATCCTCGACAGCAGCCTCATTCTGCACAGCGCCATACCTGTCGAACACATCATGCATCTTCTCATGCTCAACAACTTCCATCATGATATCCTGTCTGATAGCATGATACAGCTCATCATCAGGAACATGTCCTGCAAGCCTGCTGTAGACAGGATGGTTTAAAGCGACATTCTTGACCAGGGCATCCATCCTGGGTGATCTTTCTTTTCCAAGAAGGTCCTTTGCAAGAGCGATATACCTTTGGCCGTCCGGAGTCTTTAGGAATGCTCCAAGAGCATTTTCATCCCCAAGAACTTCTGGATCAACTTCAAGGTATTTATGGAATCCTCTCTCACCATAGGCCTGCCGAAAAGCCCTTCCGGCATCACTTGATTCATAGTCAACAAGTGCCTGGACAGTATCAGGGCTCTCTTCCAGTTCACCAGAAGCGATCATTGCTTCCAGATCACCTTCAAACTGCACACTATCATCTGTCATAGTGCCTGCTTCTGCTGTTTGAGTCATAATGACCACTAAGAATGCTATAACCCTTTATAAATAAATATAAAATAAGAAATACAAGACTGTGACAAAAAGGTCACAATCATGCAGCTTTCTTTTTAGCGGGTTTGTAATGAGACTGTGCCAGCTGTCCGAAATAAGGATGCAGGCTCTCGATTGTCACCTTGTCTGTCAGGTCATATCGATCTTCATCAAGGTTATGCTTATCAACATTTTTCCCTATCCAGTCTTTCACAGCATTATAATGCTTTTGTTTGCCAAGCTGACATTGTTAATTTAACAAGAGCCTAAGATTGATAAGATTATGCCAAAACCTTTC
>CAYMIF010000019.1:0-33137 GCA_964390375.1 uncultured Methanosarcinales archaeon | reverse complement strand
ATCAATATCTAATCTGATTTTTATGGGCGTTTGGCCCTGGTTTATTGGTGAGTTCCGGGGATTGCGGATTCGACCGCTCGGATCTGGAATAATTAGCACCACAAATTTTACTTAGCCGTATGGATGCTGGAATTGACATTAAGAAAAAAAGTGCCACTATAAAGTGGCAAAAAAACACAATATTTAAATATGACCTCTTCTGAGATGGCTTAAAATGGCCAAACCAACGCTTTCATGGCAGGGTATAGGAATCTCATCTGACCCGAATCAGCACGATGAGCCCCTGTCATTGCATCTTTTAGCATATCTAAAAGAGGCTTCAGGATATTCAGACATCCACAGGATTGTGATAGCCGATACGCCTCAGGTGACAAATTACACCTCATTGCATGGTATGGGCGAGGAAAAAGCTCTGAAAATTGCAAGGAAAAAAGGCAGGAAAAAAAGTAAGGGCCTTGCCAGGATCTGTAAGGCAGAAGGGCTTTCCAACATTGAGATTATGCTATGGGAAGAGGCAAGGCAGGGCCATGAAGAGATATTCAAAAAAATCTACTCACTCTATCATGCCGATTCCCAGGTCAGGCAGGACGTCCTCTCTGTTGTCCCTAAAAGGCTGAGAGACAATGCTCAGGACCAGTACACTCTTGCATCCTATGCGATAGAGGAGATCTCAGCCATACTCTCATTTCCCGGAATAAAGATAGGTCATGAGAAAGAGAAGGGATATGACGAACTAGCTGCAAGGATCCATGAGGATTTCAGTATAGGCAAAAGGCCGTCTTTTCACTACAGCAGGCTTGGCCTGGAATATGTCTCTGCCACAGGAAGAAAGGTCGAGCCATATTCATCATACACCGACCCTTCAAGGATACTACTAACAGACTCCCGGCGTTCTTTTAGAAAAAAGCTTAAAGCAGCGCAGCAACACCCTAGATCATATCGCAGGCTGAAAAAATCATTTAAGGAAGCCTGGGGTGAAGAGCCGCAGCAGGACACAGATGGTTTCTACAAAACGATCATAAAGCCGGCATTCCGTGCTCTTCGGGCTCCTGCAAGAATAGCAAGAGATATTGCCGCAGTAGCAGTAGTATCTGCGGCCTTGGTTGCAGGTGGGTCTTATGTCCATCATGATGCCGTAAAGATCAGGCAGCAGAAGATAGATGAGATCCCTGGTTTTGTTTTCTCAGGAAGCCCTGGCAGGGCATTCGATGCAGTGCGCGCTAAAACTCAGGAAGCCAACAGGATAATAGAGTCAAGATATCATATACCTGATTATTTCTAAAAAATAAAGAAAAGAATCGATCAATTACCTTGATGGTCCTTCGATGTCATGGACCTGTATCCATTTCGCAAGCACAGGATGCACTTTCATGATCTCGTCATAGCATTCCTTTGCGATTATCCTGTATGAGATATGTCCCTCTTTCCCTGTCCGAAGCCTGATGAAATGATGCAGCTCCCGCAGGTTCCATGTGATAAGCACCCTTTTTCTGAATGCCAATGGCACGATATACTGCGCTTCTTTTGGGAACTCCTTTGAGATCTCAATATATGCTTTCTCAGCAGTCTCTATAGCAGACTTGTATTCTTCCTCAAACCCGGCTTCAGATATCTCCACAGGCACGTCATACCCATGCTCGATTGTGAGGTCCTGATTGATCTGCGTGCACATCCTGTGTCTCTGTACATCGCGGAAAGCCCCATAATCAAGTAGTATGTCAAATGTATAGGTCGTATTTTCAAGCTCCCTCATCGGCCGGTCATGAGGTCCCATGTCCTTGATATGTGTCTCGATGACTTTTTCCTTCTGCTCAAGGCTCATGTTTTTCACTCTCTCTTCAATCTGCTTGAATGGATATTTGCTGTAGCTGTATAATATGGATGTCACGATTCTATCGTATGCATCCTCATTATATTTTACAAGCTCCACGTCTTTTCTGTCCTGGATATTATCGAAATTGATCATCCCGTCTGTCATCTTCTGGCATTCTGCTGGCCTCTCGTTCAGGAACTTGTTCTTGTCAGCGAACATGACAAGTGTTGGTATCAGCTTTTTCACTTCTTTTTTTATGCTTTTTCCTACATCCTGTATCTCTGCTAGTTCATGAGAAAGGAATTTCACTATAGCATATTCATACTCCCGTGCGTTTGCAGTCATCGCGATATTGGTTTTTGTCCCAGCAGGAAGAAGATACCTGATCAGGTCGAATGCCCTGGCTTTTGATATGGTCTCATAGAACCTTTCAGGCTCATCATCCTGTTGTGGATACTTGCCCTTGACAAACGTAATCATCTTTGGAAAAAGCTTCTCGTAGCAGTCGAACAGCTTTCCGACAGCATCCTTGAAGGTCTTCTCATGTTCTGTTCCTTCAAGCTTCGCTGGCATGTATACTCTTGTGCGGTCGAACTTCTGGTATCTGGTAGATTTCTCAGTATATGATGCCAGTCTGCAGTCCTCTATTACCTTGCTTGCGATGATTGAGACATTTTCAAGCGCGACTGAAGCATATGCGTGTTCTGCGACTGAACTATGTCCATATCCTACGACCCATTTCTTGTGAAAGTCAGCTGCCTTTGCCTTTGCATGTGAAAAATCCAGCCCTACGCTTTCAAATCCCTTGATGAGTTCGCTCATGTCAAGTTCTTTTCCTCTAAGAAGTTTCAGCAGATTGTCCCGGAAACTGGCCGGGCTTCTGGATACATAGGCAAAAAGCACAGCCACGACCTCTGGCGGCAGGTTGAAGATGCAGTATATGTCCAGGTCAAGGTTTGTGACATGGTTTTTTAGAATCTTTTTGTCTTCCTCAGTATATTCATTCATTTAATGATTCACCACTCCCGTTTTTATAAGTCTAGTGGTTTTGTTGCATGATTTATATAGATTTTGTTTTGTTGTTTTGATTGAATATTTATTGATCTGGCTTTAAAAAGTGCGTCTGTGCCGCAAGAATATTTATTTTTAGGCAATATTCTCAGTTGGGCTAAGCCAACCCTTTATGGTTGGCGCACGCCCTACATGGCTGGTCTGCGGGCCAGAGCATAGGGCCAGGCGGAACCGGTGTGAAACATCGGTGCAGTAGGATAGGATTTCATAATAGCCCCCATCCTAAACCTTTAAATATCATCATCTCACCTCATAGCTCCCATGATAGTGATAGCGATTGTCGGCCTCCCGGGCTCAGGGAAATCAGAGGTCACAAAGCACCTCCAGAAGCTCTCAGGCTGGCCCAATATCTATTTCGGCGACATCACTTTTCAGGAACTGAAAAAGCGCAATATTGAGCCGACTGAAAAGAACCAAAAGCTCATCCGCGAGGAACTGAGAAAGACCCATGGAATGCATGCATACGCAAAGCTTTCGCTTCCTCATATAAAGAAGCTTTATGAAACCTCAAGCGTGATCCTGGAATCCTTCTACACCTGGGAATCCTATCTTTTCATGAAAAAGCATTTCCATGATAAGTTTCTGACTCTTGCGGTATTTGCATCGCCTGATACCAGGGCAAAACGCATGCAGGTTCGAAACCACCGGCCATTGAAGAGCGCAGAAGAGCTTATGATGCGCGATACAGCTCAGATAGAGAACACCCATCAGGCAGGTCCGATAGCAAGGGCGGATTTAATGATTATAAACGAGGGATCTCGAGAAGATCTTAACAAACAAATAGAAAAGATATACACCAAGATCAAGGATCTCTGAACAGCCCTCAGAACAGTTCCACGACTTTCTCCTTTGATTTCAGCCCGCGCAGGATCCTGGCTTGTCTCTTTGTCTTCTTGTGAAGAAAGCAGATCAGTTCTTTGTTTGCTTTGCCCTCATGCGCAGGAGCAGAAAGATCTATCTTCAAAGCGTCTCTCTTCTCATCAAAAGAGTTTATTCTGGTCTTCTTGGAATTAGGCTTGACTATCACGAGTATTCTGTCTTTTTCCAGGATTTCAGGCAGATTCTCCATTGTATAGTTTCTTTATAAGGCCATCCACAGCCATCAGAAGATTGGTATGTTCATGTGTTGCTCTCATGGTCTCATCGCAGACCAGTGTTGCATCCAGCGAGAAGCAGCCACCATTGCAGCCAGTAAGGCAGAGTTCAAGTTTCTGGTAATTCGCACCGGTTGATGTAAGGTCCTTGACATGGTTTCCGATGATTTTTTTCAGGATCATCATATGCTGACGGTCTATATCATCAAAACCTTTCAGTTCTATGTTCCCGCCTAGTCTTATTACTTCGTCTGCATCCATTTCCTAAATCCCAACAAATCGCTTTGAATTCTATGGGATTATATGGACTGATATTTAAATTTTAAGATTTTTAAGTATAAAGGCCTGTACTACCACTATTTGAGTAACTCTCATATGTACACTAAACCTTTAAAAGACAGTCCTTATTCTTTCTGGAGCATGTCAAAAGTATTCATAAAGACCTTCGGCTGCAGCCTAAACCAGGCAGACTCAGAGACGATGGCAGGAGTATTGATCCGGACCGGTCATCAGATTGTAGATGACGAAGAATCAGCAGACGTGCTCATAGTCAATTCCTGCACAGTCAAGGATGCGACTGAGACAAGGTTCTTCAACTATTTATCAAAGCTTCCGGGCAAGCCTACGATTATCACCGGCTGCATTGCGCAGACTGCGCCGGAAAAGCTCCAGGGATACTCCTTGCTTGGTGTTGAGCAGCTTGACATGATTCATGAGGTCCTGGAAGAGACTATAAATGGCCATATTGTTACCCTGATCGCAAGAAACGAAAGTCCCAGGCTTGACCTGCCGAGGGTCCGGAAGAATCCGGTGGTTGAGATTATCCCTATATGCAGGGGTTGTCTTGGAAACTGCGCTTATTGCAAGGCAAGGCTAGCAAGGGGTGGATTGCTTTCATATGATCCTGACCTGATAGTCTCAAGAGCAAAGGAGGCGGTTTCGCAGGGATCAAGAGAGATCTGGCTCACTGCCCAGGACACAGGAGCATACGGGCTGGATTTCAAGGAAAAAGGGAAGGACATCGTCTACCTTCTGGAAAGGATATGCAAAATCGAAGGTAATTTCCTCGTGCGTCTTGGGATGGCGAATCCGAATCACATAAAGAAGATCCTGGGCCGCCTAATCGAGGTCTTCAGGCACAAGCACATGTTCAAGTTTCTTCACATCCCTGTCCAGACCGGCTCAGACGAGATACTAAAGAAGATGAACAGAAAATATACAAGGGAGGAATTCAGGACAATTGTAAATGAATTTCGAAAAGCTTTGCCAAGGATTACAATATCCACAGACATAATATGCGGGTTCCCGGGCGAAACAAAAGAGCAATTCAGGGAGTCCCTTGACCTCATAAACGAGATAAAGCCCGATGTGCTGAACATCAGCCGTTTCTCAAGAAAAGAGGGAACTCCGGCAGCCGACTTTGACGATCAGCTCAAGGGTTCAGTCATAAAGGACCGATCAAGGGCCATGACCAGGATATTCGAGCACATTGCATATGACAACAATTTCAGCTGGATAAACTGGACAGGCAATATAATCATCGATGAGAAAGGAAAAGATAACACCTGGATAGGCCGAAACTACGCCTACAAGCAGATCATAGTTGAGGGAGACTTCAGGATAGGCGATATTGTGCCGGTCAAGGTCCATGCAAGGGGCAGATGTGATCTGAGGGCAAGGCAGTTGCAGTGATTCATCAGGCCCGGAATTTTTCTATTCATAACACTTATATACTCATTTGTTATATCAAGCTAGTATGAAGATTTCCATCGTTATTCCTACCCTGAATGAGGAAAAATATCTTCCCAAGCTCCTCAAGAGCATCAGGAGCCAGGATTTCGATGATTACGAGATTATTGTTGCTGATGCTGGCTCATTGGACAGAACAAGGCACATTGCTAAAAGGTATGGCGCAAAGGTTGTAAAAGGTGGCATGCCGGGTCCTGGAAGAAACGCAGGAGCAAGTGCAGCGATTGGCGAGTTCATATTCTTTTTGGATTCTGATGTCATTCTTCCGAAGAATTTTCTTAAAATGGCATATGATGAGCTTCAGGATAGGTTCCTGGACATAGCCACATGTGAGTTTCAGCCTATCTCAAAAAATAAGATAGACAAGCTGCTGCATTCTCTTTCATACTCGCTCATAAAGCTCAGGATGTACACTAACAATCCGATGATACCTGGATTTGTGATGATGGTCACAAGAAGGCTACATGAGAGGATTGGAGGTTTTGATGCGGATGTGAAGCTTTCTGAAGACAATGATTATGTTGTGAGGGCCTCTAAATTCCGTCCATTAAGAACCCTTGATAATGTTCATGTGAAAGTAAGTGTAAGAAGGCTTGACAAGGAAGGTCGTCTGAAGCTTGCAGCAAAATACATAATGATAGATATCTACAGGGGATTCCATGGAGAGATAACAAAAAAAGGTACATTTAACTATGATTTCGGGCACAGTGGCAGGAAAAAACAAGACAAAAAGTTCCTTCAGAAGGAATATTCGAAAATTGAGACTCAGCTTTCTGAAATCAACAGTTTTTTCAAAAAACTTGGCAGGACAAAAGAGACAGGTCCTGGTTGTGATGACGAAGAGAAAAAGAAGGATTTTCTGAAAGTGAAGAAGACATTCAACGATGCCAAGAAGAAATTGATAAGATTAATTGCATCAGAGCAAAATATATCGAAAAAGGACAAGGTCCGGCACAAAAAGAAAAATAAGAAATCCTGATTAAATCTCTGGCTTTCCTTCCCTCTGGAATTCCCGCAGCAGTCCGATTGCGATTTCTCTGCAGTTCTTGTATGTCTTTTCAGGAATGATCTTCTTGTGTGTCTCTGTCCTCTCTCCTTGATAGTTGCCGATTGCTTTTGCATACCGCAGGCATTCCGGCTTGTCCTGCCCTGATGCATAGCATTTGATGACTGCATCAGTTCCGCTCTTTCTGATCTCTATGAACTTGTCAGAAAAATCAAAATATGTTCCGTCTCCGACAAAATCGATGCTCTGCAGGTTCGAGAAATCAAGCTCCGGCAGTATCTCGCTCAGTATACCTTTTGCCTGTTTTAATGTGATTTCATCCCGAAGTATGGCAAGAGCAATTGACAGGAAGAAATCGTCTGCCTTGTCCCTTCGCATCTCTCCTTCTGCCTTGGTCTTCTTGAGAACTTCTGGATCTGGCTCTGTCTCATCATAGAACTTTATGTCAAGCCTCAGGTCATACCTTCTCTTGATATCGTACTTGTCGAAGATCTCCTCGATGTACTCAGACAAAAGCTTCTTCTCAGAATGAAGATTGCACGCAAGCGCAGACACGATGATCGATGCCTCTGTCGCGCTCTTCTCCCTCATCGCGATAGCTTTTCTTCCGCCTTTGCTTGTGATTAGCTCTTCAGGCCCGATGATCATCCCACCGCTTTCCTCTCCGGCAAAAGCAAGCCTTGGCTGCACCCCGAGGTTGATGATCCTTCCGAATATGTCTCTTAGAATCACGTCCTGGTCAGGGTTTTCCTTGATCTGTGCCTCGACTTTCTTCATCATGGTAGCGATTTCCTTAAAACCCACAGGTACGTAAAGGAATTTTGCTCCGACTTTCTCAGCCCATTCCACCCATGAGCCGGCAGAAGGAGTTGTGGTTATTATGAATCTCGGATGGTCGTCCCATTGTCCTCCTTCCTTCAGCTGTTCTGAATGAAAGTTCATGTTTAGGAAGAATACCTGGTTGGGTGTATAGATCGTGATTATCCTGTTGTTTCCGATTTTGATATAAGGGATTCCCAGCTCCTTGACCTTCTCCTCTCTGGAGGATGCCTCGACCTGTATGATGCAGATGCGGTCTCCGTCAGGGTCCACCGGAACGACGATCTGGCCGATAGGCTTGTCAGCCAGGATCTTTTCATATCCCATCGTCTCCACCACTTCGAGGATGGTAGTGTCGCATCCCCAGTCATAGAATCCCCTCTTCTGTGTAATAGGATTGTCCCATGTCTTGCCGATTCCATGGAAGAAAGGGTCATGCTCTGGATTGTTCCAGGAATACGCATCGATTATCCCCAGTCTTGAGAAGACCTCTTTTAGCATGGGATGCATGCAGCCTCCTACGCACTCGATTATTATTTCGATATTCTCCTTGATTCCTTCCTTGATAAGATTGATATTGTAGTCTGTAGCAGTGCTTTTCTTGAGGTATTCCACGTATTCTGAAAAACCAGAGAGATCTTCAGAGAGAAACTCAGAATCCACAGGAGCGATTTTGATGTCAAATCCTTCCTTTTCTGCTGTGTCAACTATCTTCTCTATTTCCTGTACAAACTCTGAAGACATCTCAGGGATGAACTGGCTGCCCTGGCTGTCCAGGTCCTTCGTCGCGGTCTTTGAGCTGATGGCGTGGCTGGAAGTGACATATTCCCCGCCGTCATAATCATTCATGAATATAAGAAATGACGTCATCCAGATGCTTGTCTTTGCATTGTTCTTTGGAAGATGCGTATAGATCCCTTCAGCTGCCTGCACCCGCTTGATGAGCTCAATGAATCTGTCTGTATTGTATCTGATCTCTCCGGAGCAGATCTTGTGTATCTGCCTGTCTTTGATCTTCTTTTTAAGGACCCTTGCCTTGCCTATTGTCGCAAGAGCGAACCCAAGCTCATTGATAGGATACCGGTAGTCATGCGGGAACAGCACATTCTGTACACCACGGATACCTGCTGTCGAGACCATGGCCTCTTTCTTATAATTGTCTAGCCATTCTCTTACATGCCATTCCTTTATCTTTTCAGAATCCAGCCTGACACTGAATTCGCGGGGATTGTCAAGGCCGAATATCTTCAGTTCCTTGATGTTCTTCGGCGTATGCTTGTCGATCTGTTCAAAATAAGTTTTCTTGAATTCTTCTATCTCTTTTTCTTTTACGTCTTCTGCTCTAGTCTTCTTCATTTTCCCATCCGTATTTTTTAAATAGCTAATATTACGACCACTTTTTGTACCTTTCGGTTTCCCGATTCTTTTATATGTTTTATCAATATCTTCAATATATAAAATTTGTTGAATAAGGATCAAGACCAAGGATCATAATAACCATCGTCCTGGCCGATAACGTGAACTAGGTCAATGTACATTTCAATACTTGCAAGGTACCGATTTCATCCTATATTTCAATCGCAGGAAATCGGCTGAGTGAACCAGCCAAGATGATGATTAAGAACGGAAGCAGCATTGTTACCGATGTCAAGATGCAAATAGGGCAATTTGGTAACAATAATCCTCCGTTAATAGAAAACATTTATGAATACTGATTGATTCTGCTCCCCAAATGCCAACGATCCAAATATTCCGAGAATATGAAGCTAAGGGTGAAGGTGAAGTTAGTATTGAGATTGTACAGGCACCTGTTCGACCTGATGGGATAACTCAAGATCTTGTGGATAGATTTTGGGCAGAAGCGAAAGAAAGAAACCCTGCAGCACAAAATAGGGATCGGTGGGATTATGTTGGTTCGGAAGTTCATGATCACGTTACTTTATATGCAGCTCCATCAAAATATGCAAATCTGATAGCTCAAAAGAGATGTCTGCAAGAAGGGATAGTAGGAAAATCAGATATTCTACAGTTTGGAAATACTTTTGGATTTGGGATCTTTATCGAACTGAATGATACTCGTGAAGGAGAGGTAGTCGTATTAGGAAGGCGAGCAGATGATATCTCATGGTGTCCTTGTGCAATGTATCTGGCTGCATCTGGGGGGGTTGAGCCGAACGATTATTTATTTTTTCCACAAGGAAGACAGCCGAGTCTGTTTTATTCAGCTGACAGAGAATTAGAGGCAGAGCTTGGAATTCGAGGTGTTGAACTCTTGAGTATTGGATCGGTTAGGGATCATGATAACGCAACAAATAATACTGATATGCTTGTTCTTCCCGAACCTTTAAACTCATCAATTGAGCAGTTGTTGGAGAAGTATAAAGGAGCAAGAGAAGTGAACGAACATAAGAACCTATGGTTTATTCCGACTGGTGGGCAGGAACTGTTAAATTACATTGATGGAAAGCTTGCTCATGATGTAAAAGGAACAGGGATACCGACTGATGATGATAAGCTTGTTCTTACTCATGGACCAATGCTGATGTTTGGAAGGTATAAGCATGGTCAAGATTGGAGGCAAGAAGCTGAAGAAATTATTAGATCGAAAGGGCATGAGATACAATATAAGGATATAAAACAATGGACTCCTTCTTGAATTCCTGAAATCTCGATAATAATCTCTATAGAACATAAATTAAAACCGTAAAACTTATAAACACCACCCCATTTTCCTGCTCTGGGAAGAGAAAGAAAGAAAGAAGAACGATATGCTCTTTTCTCAATTGACAGTGATCGTTTAAAGGAGTTTTAAAAAAAATGGTTAAGATTAAGCCATTGATGCCGAATCTGAGGCAAAAGAAACGTTATTTGGCAATAGAAGTGATATCAGAAAAGAAGATTGGCACGATAGACCCGATTTTTAGGTCAGTCAGGCATTCTCTGCATGAATCATTTGGAGATCATGGTCTCTCAGAATCAGGGATGATGCTTCTCAGGAGCAAGTCATCTGCACAGGAACAGCGCATATTGGTAAAGGTCGCGCACACAGCTGTCGACATGGTCCGCGCTTCTCTTCTGATGATTAAAAAGATTGATAATATAGATTGCATTGTAAGATGCATAGGAGCATCAGGCATGCTGAATAAGGCATATTCAAGATACATAGTTCAATGAAAAATGGAGGGATAACCAAAAATGCAGCCAATGAATCATCAACTTATGGGTTATGACAGGGCGATAACCATGTTCAGCCCGGACGGCAGGCTGCTTCAGGTCGAATATGCAAAAAAGACCGTGAAGCAGGGAAGTACAGCGATAGGCATAGTGTGCAAGGATGGCGTTTTGCTTTGCACAGACAAGAGGATAGTGGATCCGCTCATAGTCCCGGAATCTGTCGAGAAGATATTCCAGATAGACCAGCACATAGGGGCAACCGCCTCAGGCATCCTCTCAGATGCAAGAGTGCTGATTGAGAGGGCTCAGCTTAAGTCCCAGCAGTACAAGGTGACTTTCGACAGCCCCATAGACACGCTCTCAGTAGTCAAGGACATGTGCAATCTAATGCAGATATGCACCCAGTCTGGTGGTCTGAGACCGTTCGGTGTCTCTGTATTGATAGCTGGAGTGGATAATAAGGTCCCTATTTTGTTTGAGACCGATCCGACAGGCATATATTTCCAGTATAAGGCAGTATGCATAGGAGAGGGAGAGAACGAGGTCGAGGAGATCCTACAGAAGGAGTACAGGGAGGACATGACCCTTGATGATGGTCTGAAGCTTGCAATCAAGGCTCTGGCTAGGGTAGGTGATGAGAAATTCAACATCAACAGGCTGGATTGCATAACCATCAGGACCGATGACGCTACTTACAGGAAAGCTGACAAGGAGAAGTTGAAGTCTGTCCTGGATTCAGTCAAGAAGAAGTGATCAGGATGATAGATCTGGACAAGGCGGTCATAGCGCGCCACAAGGCGCAGGGGGCTTCTTTTGAGATTCTTGTCGATTGTGATCTTGCGTTGGATTTGAGAGCCGGAAAAGAGATCGATGTGAAGGATGTGCTGGCATCAGACAAGGTATTTGCAGATGCAAAAAAGGCAATGCTCGCATCAGAGACCCAGATGAACTCGGTTTTCGGTACAGACGACACATACGAGATTGCAAGACAGATAATCAACAAGGGCGAGATCCAGCTCACAGCAGAGCACAGGAAAAAGATCCAGGACCAAAAGATCAAGCAGGTCATGGATTACATCCACATGAATGCTGTTGATCCCAAGACCGGCCTTCCGCATCCCTACACGAGGATAGAGCTTGCTTTCGATGAGGCTGGCATTCACATCGATGAGCACAAGAGTGCAGATTCTCAGATAGACGAGATAATCAAGAAGCTTCGTCCTATTCTGCCGCTCAGTATCGAGCGTGAGGAGATAATTGTCAGGATTCCTGCAGCACATGCCGCTAAGGCATATGGTGTTGTGGCTGAGTTCGGCAAGCTCACAAAGGATGAATGGCAGACAGATGGCTCTTGGATAGGCGGCCTTGAGATGCCGCCTGGAAAGAAGCCTGATTTCTTTGACAGGCTCATGGGACTGACCCATGGCGATATGGAAACAATAGAAGAAAGATCAAAAAAATGAAAAAACAATTGATTAGGTGAAATAAATGAGTGAATTAAAGACAAAGAACAAGACAATTGTTGTTCCAGGAGAGATACTGGCGACAGGCATGGATTACCTGCCTGGATTCGGTACTTACAGGGACAAGGACAGGATAATAGCATCAAGGCTTGGTCTGACATATCTGGACGGCCGGGCGATAAAGCTTATCCCGCTCTCAGGAAGATATCTTCCGAAGAGAAACGACGTGATAATCGGGAAAGTTATAGATGTGACCTTGCATGGCTGGAGGCTTGATATAAATTCAGCATATTCAGCTATGCTCATGGTGAAGGATGGATCATCCGAGTTCATCGAGAAGGGCGCAGACCTGACAAGGATATACGCTCTGGGTGACTATATCGTGGCGAAGATAATCAGCGTCACATCCCAGAAGCTTGTGGATCTGACCATGCGGGGCCCCGGGCTTCGCAAGCTGAACAACGGCCGGATAATCAAGGTGAACCCGCACAAGGTTCCTAGGATTATCGGCAAGCAGGGAAGCATGGTCTCGATGCTCAAGAACATGACTGGCTGCAGGATAATTGTAGGCCAGAACGGATTGATATGGCTTTCAGGAGAACCCAAAAACGAGGTCATAGCAATAAGGACAATCAAGAAGATAGAATCAGAGAGCCACCATTCAGGACTGACTAATACCATTAAGCAGTACCTGGAACAGGAAGTTTCAAAGCATGGTTTGCAGTCTGCAAAAAGGCCCTCAGATAACAAAGGTGAGTGATTGAAATGACATACTCAGAAAGACTTGATGGAAGAGCCTTTGATGAGCTGAGGCCCATGGAGGCCAAGGCAGGCGTGATAAAGAACGCAGAAGGCTCAGCATACTTCAAGATAGGAAACACGACAGTTTATGCAGGGGTCTATGGACCGCGTGATCTGCATCCGAAATTCCTTCAGGACCCAAGCAAAGGAGTCCTGAGATGTAACTACAACATGCTCCCGTTCTCCGGACAGGGAGACAGGGTAAGGCCAGGTCCCAACAGGAGAGCAAAGGAGATTTCGATGGTAATTGAGAAGGCATTGACACCGGTGGTAGATTTGGGAGATTTCCCTAATGCCGTGGTCGACGTGTTCCTTGAGCTTCCGCAGACAGATGCCGGCAGCAGGTGTGCAGCGCTATGCGCAGCATCTATTGCCTTAGCAGATGCAGGAATACCGATAAAGGACCTTGTGCAGGCTATTGCTGTAGGAAAGGTTGATGACAAGATTGTTGTTGACCTGGATTATGCTGAAGAGGCGTATGAAGACGGCTCTGTAGCAGACATACCAGTGGCGATAATCCCGAGCACAGGCGAGATTTCTTTGCTCCAGATGGACGGTGAGATCTCAAAGGAGATGCTCTTTGAGGCCATAAAGGTAGCAAAGGGCGCCTGCAAGAAGATCCAGGAAGTGCAGGTGAGCGCTCTCAAAGAGAAATACAAGGACGAAGATGCGGACGGTGATAACAATGAACAATGATTTTAAGCAGCACGTCTTAGGTGCCCTCAACAAGAACGTCAGGATTGACGGAAGAGGGCTGGAGGACTACAGGGAGATAGAGATAGAGACCGGCATCTACAAGACAGCAGAGGGTTCTGCAAGGGTAAAGATTGGAGACACAGAAGTGCTTGCAGGAATAAAGCTTCTGGTCGAGACTCCGTTCCCGGATAGGCCAGAGGAAGGGACCATCATGGTAAGCGCAGAGCTTCTGCCTATATCAAACCCAGAGTTCGAGTCAGGCCCTCCTGGAATCGATGCGATTGAGCTTGCAAGAGTGGTCGACAGGGGCATCAGGGAAAGCGATGCTATCGATCCGAAGAAGCTGGGCATAAAGAAGGGAGAGAAATGCTGGATAGTGTCTGTGGACATCTGTCCGATAAATGATGCAGGAAATCTCTTCGACGCATCAGCTTTGGCAGCGATTGCAGCACTGAAGGATGCAAGATTCCCGAAGTACGAGAATGACGAGATTGATTACAAGACTAAGACAGATAAGACACTGGACATGGCAAAGACACCAGTCTCAGTCACGGTCCTGAAGGTAGGTAATTGTCTGATAGTCGACCCTATCCCTGAAGAGGAGAGGGCATACGATGCAAGGCTCACTGTGGCAGTTACAGAAGAGAACAACATCTGTGCTCTGCAGAAGGGCGGAGACGGTTCGATTTCAGAAGAGGTCTTAGGCAAGATGGTAGATCTTGCAATCAACAAGTCAAACGAGCTCAGGGCAAAGCTCTGAGAATTTTTTTATTTTTTTGATTGCTTTTTCTTATATATTATATGTCTAATTAAATTAAAAAAGAATGAATGGAGTTTATTCTCAAACATTCGTTTAGCTTGCGCCGCATGAGCAAAGCATGTTCGAGATAGCCGGAATTATCTTAAGTCCGATGAGGACCGCAGTAAGTATTATCCCTAAAATTAATCCTATTATGAATCCTTTGAATACATCTGCCCACATGCCGATGAATCCTTTCTTGTCTTTGAAAATCCTGTGCATGAACATCACCTGTATTTTCCTTTGATTCAATTATATTTAAATATATTGTTTTGGTAGGCTAATATGAAATCCTATGCGTCTGTGCCACGAGAATATATATCTTTAGGCAATATTCTCAGTTGGGCTAAGCCAACCATTTATGGTTGGCGCACGCCCTACATGGCTGGTCTGCGGGCCAGAGCGTAGGGCCAGGCGAAGTTTTTACGCAGTAAAAACGTAGTAGTATAGGATTTCATAATAGCCGTTTTGGTAGGCTATTGTTAAATCCTGGCTTATTTCATAGATGTTTTGAAAAGCTTTAAGAACCATCTCCAAACGCTCACACTTTAAATTAGAATCAGAGACTGTTTGACAGCGATAAGGAAGAGATAGCATGCATATAGAGATACGCAGATTTAAGGATACAGATACAGAAGATATCAAATGGTTGCATTACAAGGCAGTCCATTCTATCTGCTCGGGTGATTACACGCAGGAGCAGCTTGAGGCATGGGCACCAGCCAAAAGGCGTGTCTCAGATTGGGCAGAGGTCCTAAGACGGGCAGATGGATATGTTGCTCTGGCAGACCAAAGGATTATCGCTTTCACAACATCGAACAAAAGGGGCTGGCTCACTAAACTATATACTCATCCAGAATACCAGGGAATGGGTGCCGGTTCTGCATTGCTTGCAAGAATGGAGTCCCATACCCGGGAAAGGGGATTCGAGGAATTGCTCCTTGAATCTTCTGCTTCAGCCAAGACTTTTTACCAAAGGCATGGGTTCGAATGTCTCGGACTTCATCTCAATCCTCTTACAAATCCGCCGTTGAAGGATTACATCATGAGAAAGGACTTATTATGATCTTATTAAAAAAAAGATAGTCTATGATAATTTATCCAGGATTCAGCAGTTCTTCTTGATATATTGCAGGTCCCGGATATCCTTCTGCCGTGCCTTTCTCATCTTCCTTCTGAAATGGTTGATCTCTCTGTTGTCCTGGTTCAGTTTCTTCTTGATACTCTCTATATGTCTTCTGTCTTCAGCAAGCATTTTCATACCTTCATCCACCTGTGCTCTCAGCTTGTTCATCTCTTTCTTCTGGTCTGAATCAGATCTTGCGATCTCATTGTACCGCAGTTGTGCTTTGAGCTTCAGTAGTTTCTCTTTTTCCTTGTGGTCTTTTCTTTTTTGTCTTTCTTCTTTTTGTTTTTCCTGGTTTATTTCCTGCTGAGTTCTTTTGATTCCGTCCTGGATCTTGACAAGCCTGACCTTTGTCCAGAAATCCAGATGTTCTATCAGCTTATGCTGTCTTTCCAGGTCCTCTATAAGAGATTGGATATCGTCCTTTTTTCGATCCTTTGAATACCTCTTGTCGACACTCATAAGATCATGGACAATGTCTCTCATTATCTCATCAGTCCTGATGTTGCTGGTATGCGGTCTGAAATGATTCAGATGATCTAGTATCCCCATGATGAAAATTTGTGGGCCCTTATGTTTAAATAATTTGTTTTTTTAATAATCCTTCTGGTTTCCTAAATCCACAACAATAACGATTATCGATAGTAAACTTTATAAAGGACTCAAAATTTCAATTCATTATATTTACTTTTGGAGGATTTAAAATGGAGACTTCACGACCATTGGACGCATTGAACCAGTCCAGGAATAAGAGGGTAATAGTAGAGCTGAAGAATGGCAAGCAGTATGTTGGCGTATTGCATGCATTTGACATTCACATAAACATCGTGTTGAATGAGGCAGAAGAAAGGGAGAACGGCGATGTCCAGAGAAAGCTGGGTACTGTCTTCCTCAGAGGAGACACGATAACACTGATATCATCATCAAAGGAATGATTTTAGGATGACAAAAGGAACAGCATCTTTCGGTAGGAAATCGGGTAAGAAATCACACATAATGTGCAGAAGGTGTGGAAAAAGGACCTATCATAAGTCCAAGAAGGTCTGTGCATCCTGTGGTTTTGGAAAGACCGCAAAGAAAAGGTCTTTCACCTGGCAGAACAGCTGATCCTTTATTTTTGTCTTTTTTGTTTCATTTGTTTTTATTTCTGATGCAATTGATGTTTGATTAATTTATTTCTATAAGAAAAAAAGTATGGTGGAATATTAGCAGCTATTAATCAAATTAATGTTTTATCTGATACACTCCTCTGTATAATTCCATCACCCTGTCGGTGGCCTGTTCAACATCTGCACCGAACGTGATTATCCCATCTTGATGTCCGGCCATGACAACCGCACCTATATTTTTTGTGTCACTCTCTTGCCAGGTTCTTCTGATCTCCCGTGCCATCTCCGGAGTTCCATATTCCACCCTATCATCTGTTGTCGGAAGTTGTGTATTCAGGCTATTCCACATCTTCTCGTTATGTATATGCACGATTGCCCTGACCTCTGGCGCGCAGTCAAACAGGGCAGCATAGGTCATTGATTCTGATGAAGGCGGAAGAGCACCTTCTGCCTCGACATAGTTCCTGTCCAGGTCATAAGAGATCACTTTTGTGAAATGCCTGGGTTTGAGTGTTTCGATATGTCCTGTACTGGATGCAGTGATATAGAAATGGTTGTTATGTCCGGTTCTTTTTCCTAGGTTTCCAAAACCTATCCTTTTCTCTTCCTGCATGTAACATCCTATTAGGTTGCGTGCCACAAGAAGTTTTCTGAAATGAATGAGATCGCCCAGTTCCCAGCTCTCCTGTGGACTCCTTGGACTCCAAAGATCGAATGAAAATTTCATGTATCCTTCATCCCTGCCAGTCATCTTTTTACTCCTCTTCGCTTTTTCCGGGTTGTTGATGCTGGCTCTTTGTCATTTTTTCAGGATAGAATGCCATTATGCTCTCCTCATCAGCTTTCATGACTCCTCTTTCTGTTATGATTCCTGAGACCAGTCTTGCTGGAGTCACATCGAATGCATAGTTTGCAGACCTGCTGTTCTTCGGTGTTATCCTGATCTCGACTATCTCAGGTTCTTCATCATCTTCATAATCTCCCTCATGATCGCAGGATTCTATCCCCCAGACATTGTCTACTTCAGAAGAATCTCTCTTTTCGATAGGTATCTGTTTTACACCGTCTTGAATCTCCCAGTCAAATGATGAAGAAGGAAGAGCAGCAAAGAACGGCACTCCATTGTCCTTGGCTGCCAGCGCTTTTTGGTATGTTCCTATTTTATTCGCGACATCGCCTGTATATGTTGTCCGATCAGACCCGACAATCACCAGGTCCACCATGCCATGCTGCATAAGATGTCCGCCTGTGTTATCAGGGATGATTGTGTGGGGTACTCCATGTTCTCCAAGTTCCCATGCAGTCAGCCTTGCGCCTTGATTCCTGGGCCTGGTCTCATCGACCCATACATGGACATCAATCCCTTTATCATGTGCTGCATATATCGGCGCAGTGGCAGTCCCATGGTCCACAAAAGCGAGCCATCCTGCATTGCAGTGGGTAAGGATATTGACTGTCTTTCCGCCTTTTTTCCGTGCGATCCTTTCAATTATCTGCGCGCCATATCTTCCTATTGTTTTGCATGCTTCTGCATCCTCATCAGCGATCTTTTCTGCAGTCTCTTTTGCAGCCTTTATTTTTTTCTTGATGCTCTCTTCTCTGCTCATGGCCCCAAGCATTCTTTGCACAGCCCACACCAGATTGATTGCAGTAGGTCTTGTATCCATGAGCCTTTTAGAATCAGCTTCCAGGGTCTTTTCGAAATCTTCCTTTTGGGCATTTAGTGCAGAAGAGTACATCCCATACGCAGCGCATGCACCGATAAGCCCTGCGCCTCTTACATGCATATCTTTTATTGCTTTGCAGAAATCATCTATCTTTTCCAGGTCCTCTATCACGAATCTGTGCGGAAGATGTCTTTGGTCGATTATCTGTATGATTCTTTCATTTTCATTACTGATCCAGATTGTCCTGTAATGTTTTCCTTTGACCTTGATATTTCCCACCTCTGTTGATTCCCCTTCTATCTGCTCCGATAATATATATAGAACAAATGCCGGTTTCTGACACCTGATTTTTTATTAAAAACCTACTCTTTGATTAGCAGCATATCTGCAACATTATTCATAGTGAATCTGATTCCCCCTCTCATAGGACTAAAAAGAGTAGGCCTTGTGCAGAGCTCAAGGTTTTTTTGTAAAAACTGCGGGGAAGAGGATTTGAACCCCTGTAGGCACTAAGCCAATAGGTATCTTTCAGTCATAGCGGTAAATATCGCTCATAATACCAGATTGACTGACCTAAGCCTATCCCGTATAGCCTAAAGAACAAGGTTTTTGCTCTTCATTTGGCCACTCCGGCATCCCCGCAAAAGGACGATTTAATGGTCAGGAAAATATTGCTGACGGTTCTCAAAGGACAAAGCATAGATTTAAATAGCTTTCTATTTTTAAGATTCATGTTTTTCAGATGCATGTTCAGTTTAAGCGATATTTGCCTGATGTTGCTCTTTGTTTACCTGAAAAATATATACTAGAGGCAATAATTCAGTCGCCAGAAATTATATTAATATAGTAATTGATGACATTTTTAATCCTGGATTCTGCAAGCAGGCTATCTGAAAACGCAAAATTCAGCAAAATTAGCGCCTATTGGATGATGTTTATAAATAAAATGATGAAAAAACACCTTTTCAGGGAACTTTATTCGATGAATTTAAGCCCTGGAGGCTCTAAAAACCAAATATTCGCCTTTTTTCATGCCTTTGCTTATTTTTCTTATTATAAAGTAACAACTTGTTCTAATGCAAGAATTCCGTGGTTTCAGGGTTTCTTTCCTAAAAAGGGCTGTTTTTTCCATGATTGTGTTGCGAAAGTTTTATAAACAAGTATCAACCTTTTTGCCTTCTAAGAGAGTTTCCAGAATGGAAGTTCTCTAAAAACAAAACATACGCAAATTGCGTGAAAGGCGCAAAATAAAAATCATTGTGGCCTTTAAAAACATGGAGGTGTTTTGAAAGATGAAGGTAAGAAAAGCAATTAGTAAGATTGCTGCCTTAGGTGTTGGTGGCCTAATGGTCGGAGCTACCCTTATGGGAGCCATGGCTCAGGATCTTAGCGACTACCCAAGCATGTTCATTGAGGACGGCGAATTCAACGGTTATTTCGTTGTCGGTGAAGCTGCGAAAGGAATAGATACCTTGGGCGTAACAAACATCGCTGTAAGCATACAAGCTGAAGCAACAACTCAGACTCAGATCTGTGCAGGCGGTGGTAGTGGAGATGTCAATATTGATGAAGGAATCGAGCTTGGAAAGAACGATGTCTATCTTGGAGAAGCAATCAACCAGAAAGACAGCGAGCTGGCCGAGACAGATCTTGATTTCTTGGAAGACGGAACATATAAAGACAACCAAGACGACTGTACAAATTGTCAGGATAATGATAATGACTATAGCCAGAAGATAGTCCTTGGGGCTGCAACAGTCAATTATTATCAGGATGACGACGACGCAACAGAAGGCGGACCTTATGTATTCGCATCGAAGCGGAATGCATTATATACATATGTTTTTGAATTCGATGAATCTGTTGAATACGAGGACGACTCAGACGACTTTACGACGACAACCCTTGAAATCCAGGGAAGGATATACACGATTACTGACGCAGACTTCGATTCAAGTGGTGTACTTGACGAATTGACTCTTCAGTCTGGTGAGACAACAATCTGGATCTCCCAGGGAGATGTCATTGAGAAGCAGGTCGGCGGTGTGACACACACGATTGAGATGGTCAACGTCGCGGAGAGCGAAGACAAGTGCGGAATAAAGATAGACGGATCCCTTGTATGGATTGCATCATCAGATACCGAGACTGTCAATGGTGTTACTGTTGGTGTGACTGACGTGACAGCAGTGCACTCAAAAGACTATGACCAGGATATCTGCCAGATCAACATAGGTGCAGACGAGATAGTTCTCAAGGATGGCGACAATGTTGAGATTGAAGGGGATGAGATTGAGGACGCTGAAGTCACGTTCGACAACGATAGGATTACGACTGTTGGTGCAGGAGACGGAACCTGGATGGGATTCAACATAACCTTCACTCCAGACGAGGACATATACCTTGGCGTCAATGACGATTTCATCGACCCGGTATTCAAGAACTTCAAGTTTACGTTTGGAGGACTTGAGACATCATTAAACGATGTGATTGTATTTGACTCAACCGGTGGAGATGCTACTGTGACCTTCATGAACATAGACGGTAAGGAAGTTGAGATTCCGATGTATCTGGACTCAAGCGACAACGTTATCCTAGGAGAAGGCAGTGACGCTGACGAGGTACTTTATCTTGAAGGGAACTCTTGCAATACAGGAACCCTTTCGGATTGTGAAGGTGCTCAGTTCTTGACGATCAATGGTGTTGCTGATGAGATACACATCATTGAGATAACAGATCTGGATGACGACGACAACGAGATCAGCTTCGAAGATATCGTATATGATATTGAGAAGAATGAGGAAGACCTTCCGACAGCGACTTCAACCACAGGTAATGAAACAGAATACACCTTTAACCTGGGTTCTAGCATTGGTATTTTCAATATAAACCTGACAGGTAGCGGTGCAGTCAACACTACATCAGAGATTAGTGTAGTAAATGCAACAGGCATTACCTTTGCTGATCTGTCCCCATCAGGTGCATATCAGTGGAAGACAAAGAACGCTGAAGCTATAATGGAGGTCAGTCTTATATCAGCGACAACTGATTCTGTGAACATCAATATCACAGAGAGAGACAATACTGATAAGACACCTGACGAACTCGTTGTCAATGCAACAAAAGATAGTTCAGATGATGAGATTGAGTTCACCGGTATCGATTGGGCAACATCAACCAACACAATCGACGCAGATGATTCAAGAGACCCAGACACCTGGGCTTGGTCAGCATCTGGAGCAACAGCTGTCTACAACACAGACGACGACAACGACGACCATGTTGAAGTGACAGTATACTATGAAGCTGTTCACGCTCAGGTATTCGTGGCACCTAGCGGCGCTCAGTTCACGACTACCCAGACCGATGACGGCTGCATAGTATGTGATCAGGTCAACAGGATTCCGGCTACCGTGACAAAGCTTGATACCGATGTAAGCAGTGCAACTGCACAGAATGTAGTTACTGTAGGAGGCCCTTGCGTCAACTCAGTGACAGCAACACTCATGGGTGCAAACTCAGAGAACTGTGCTGAGGGTTTCGAGGCAAACAAGGCTATAATCCAGATGGTCCAGAATGGAGACAATTTCGGATTGGTTGTAGCTGGTTTGACAGGAAAGGATACCCTGCTTGCAACAAGGATCATGCACAGCTATGAGGACTACGACCTTGAAGGCATGAAGATGATCGCAACAACAGTCAGCGAGTCATCACTGAGTGTCTCAAGCGAGTAAAGGAAAACATTTTTCCTTTTTTTTTATTATTTTAAAAAAAGAAAGAACAAGTTCTTTTTCTTCTCAAATTATCTGCGTAATCTCACTGAATATATATCTGGTATCTTTTTAATATTATTATAGGATCGAGACCTCATCAGTTAGCTGAGCCGATGATTCGCTCAAGCTGCCTGAAGCTGTCGCACACATAGTCTGACTTGATTTCTGACAGTTTTTCTTCAGGATGATATCCCCAGGATACAAAAACAGTTCTGACTCCTGCTGCTTGTCCTGCAACCATGTCATAGAGTGTATCTCCGACATATGCTGTCTGGCAAGGATCTATGCTGTTGCGCTTGATCATCTCAGCAATCGCCTGTATTTTATCATGTGCGCTTCCTTCAACTAAAGAAAGATATTCTGCCATCCCATATTCAACCAATTCCAGGTTCAGTTTCTTCTGCGGATGAGAGCTGAGGACAGCCAGCCATCTCCTTTGCTTATGAAGACGATAAAGTGTCTCCGATGCTTCTGGAAAAGGTCGTGGTGGAACCGTTTTTTGGATTTCCTCCAAAAAGAGCCTGTCCACGACTGCCTTGTCTGCTAAAGGGTTGAATTTGTGATAGAGATCCATGTATGGAAGAACGTATTCTCTTTTATATTCCTCAAGTGTAAGACTCTTCATGCCCAGCCGTTCAAACACTCTTCGCACAGCAGTATAGACCGGGATCAGGTCGTTGCTGATTGTTCCTGACCAGTCAAATATGATGTTCTTGATCATTTCTTTTCAACCTATCAGACAGCCTCTGCATAAAAGACATTGTGCTTGTCCCGCGTGACCCTTGCCTTGACCAGGCCCCTTTTCCTGCTCGTACCCAAAACAACGACAAGCCTGTCTCCTCTTCTGCACACGCTTTCGCCTGCATGCCTTCCAGGAAATAAGATTTCGCATTCGATTGTGTTCCCTTTGAAAAAAGGCTTTTTCAGTGGCTTAATCCTTCTTATCCCGAAATCCTCAGCATCAAGGATAAGTTTGTAATCCTCTTCTTTTTCCCATCTCGACAGCAGGGAATAGAATTCTTTCATGCTTATTCCTTTCACAGGTTTTCTTCCATGTCTGTAGGGAAGGAAATTCTGTATCCCTATCTTTGCTTTCAGCTGTTTTGCAAGCCTTATGAGTTTCGGCATCTCTGAATCATTCACTCCTGGAAGATAGAGTGGTGCTAAAAGAAGCTTCTCTTTAGAAGCTATGTATTCTGCCATTTCAGAAACATATGATAAATTATAGGGCCGACCCGCAATCTCTGTTGCTTTTTTTTGATCAAGAGAGTCTAAAGAAAGGTTAAAACATCCCAGGCCTGCATCTATCAGTTCATCTACCTTTTTATGGCTCAATAACGTTCCATTAGTATCCATAGATATGAATTTGACTTTTTTCAATGAAGAGATATTCTTTATAAGCTCTTTCAGCTTGGAATAAAGCATTGGCTCGCCCTGACAACCTATATGGATCTCGAATCCTTCGCATTCAAGCATATCCAGCACTTTTTCAAGCTCATCGCACAGAAAAGATGGCTCTATTACGTAATCTAAGGCCATATTTTCGCTTTTTCCTTCTGATAGTGAACAATAAATGCAATTAAGATTACAGCCCGAAATCGGCTTTATTTCAACAAGAGAGCTATTTCTCACTACGATTCCAATAAAATTTGTCCCCAGCAGAGGAATATTCATTCCATTATGCAGAAATATTGTATGTCGTCCGTTTATGCTGTTTTTGAGTCTTGACATCCCTGAATCAATGAATCTATTGAAAAAAAGCCGGGCATCAGCTTCATTCAGGTCAAAAAAAGTGATAGAATGCTCCTTGATACTGAATTTATGTCTGGAAAGCTGGGATTTATCGATCTCAAAATAGAATATGTCATAGAATCTGACTTTTATATAATCGTTTTCCTCTGAGAATCGAAGATCCTCAAATCTCAGTTCTGCTGTCATGCGATAAAGGATTAGCCCTTGTTTTTTAAGCTTTTTTCAAATCTTTTCCAAAATCTATATAAAACCTCTCAGCTTTCCGGATTTTCCGAGGTAAACAAGTATGGCTGATAATGATAATATTCAGGATGACGAGATAAAGATAAGCTATGAGAGTCTCTTTGAGATAGCTGGAAAAGAGAAATCCAACGGCGAGCTTCAGAAGCTCAGTTCTACTTTCTATTCTGATCTCTTGGGCTATCTCAAGGACAAGCATGAGCTGCTCAAATCAAAGCGTTCACAGCCTGGCGACATAGACAAGGCCAGGAAGATTGAGAATGTAATAATAAACATAAACAACATAATTCGGGACATATACGAGAAAAGGGAACGAAAGATTCTGAACATGGCCTTGAACAAGTCCAGGACAAAGTCAGAGATAATCGACACTTCTGGTCTTCTTGCTGAAGAAAAGCGCCTGTTCAATGATCTTCTTATTGTCCTTGACCTATATAGGAAAGGGATATTTGAAAATGTCACCAATCTAAAGCCGATCGAGATAAAATCCAGGCCAAAAGCAGCTGAATCTGAACAAAAGCCAGGCCTGATAATGGTACGTTTCACTCATGCGGTTCCCAAGTTTCTCTCAAAGAAGATGAAGCCTTTCGGGCCTTTCGAGGAGGACGACGTGGCATCTCTTCCAGCAGATGTCGCGGATATATTGATAGCAAAGAAGCGTGCTGAGAGAATCAAGAGCAGATAGCAAGACATGCAGATATCTAAGGTCAATATGACATTCAGTCTTCTTTCATCCTGATTATGAGCCAGTTCTTAGGATTATTGGAAAACCTCGTATTGATCAGCGCATATTTGCCGTCGAGTTTCTTACCCTTTAGATACACCTCTATTCGCCCTTCATCATGCAGCTCTTTGATATCTTTGTCTTTTAGGTTTTTGTAATTGCCTTTGTCCCATATCTCTACTTTTCCAGCGCCGTATTCTCCTTTTGGTATTTCGCCTTCGAATTCAGCATACTCCAGGGGATGGTCTTCTGTCTGGACCGCAAGGTGTTTCTCAGCAGTTTTTTTTGGGATGCCTTTTGGAACAGCCCAGCTTTTCAGAACACCGTCTATCTCCAGCCTGAAATCATAATGCAGATGTGACGCGTCATGTTTCTGCACGACGAAGATGTTTTTTCCTTTCGTGTTTCTATCGCCCTTCGGTTCTTTGGTCTTCAGAAAATCTCTTTTTTCATGATATTTTTTTAATGACATAAATCACACCTTCTATTCTAATGATAGTAAATTAGTCTCAAATATAAATTCTCCGACTGTCATATGCAGGATTTATCAGAAAACTTTAAAAACAACCTCTTTTTCTTTCCTCTCATCATGAAGATTCCAAAGAATATTAAGAGATTGTGTCCGTATTGCGGTAAGCACACCGAACACAAGGTTGCATCAGCAAAAAAATCCAGTCCAAGGCCACTCAGCCACGGTTCTAAATACAGAGCAAGGAAGCGAGGCTTGGCAAAGGGCACAGGAAATCTCGGCAGGTACTCAAAGCCGCCGATAACCAAGTTCAAGCTTACAGGCCAAAAGCAGAGCAAGAAGACTGATCTTCGATACGAGTGCAAGGTCTGCAAGAAAAAGCACGGCCAGAGCAGGGGGATCCGTTCAAAAAGATTCCAGCTCGTCTGAAAGACACATATTATTTCTAGATTTCATTTCAGATCCAGCTACCAAAACCTATAAAAGACAGTTCTCGTTCAAAGATGTTTGAAGATGAAAAAACAGCCCAACACCAAGATCAAGCTCATTTTCTTTGATATGGAAGGCACGATCATGAGAAAGGTCATGAAGACCTCCAAAGGCGACACTGCCCCTTCTGCCTGGAGCCTGATAGCGCATCATCTTGGTCCTCAGGCCAACAAGGAAGAGGACGCGACAAAGGAAAAGTGGTCTTCTGGGGGCTACCTGGGTTATGTAGAGTGGATGGAGGATACGATATCCATCCACAGGAAGTACGGTCTCACGAAAAGATTCTTCAATGATGTGATGTCCAGGATAGAGTTTAATCCAGGGGTAAAAGAGACATTCGAATATCTTCGGGAAAATGGCTATCGCACTGCTCTGATATCAGGCGGATTCAAGGCCCAGGCTGACCGGGCACAAAAAGAGCTTAGGATCGATCATTCCTTTGCAGCCTGTGAATATTTCTGGGATGATTCAGGTAAACTTTTGCACTGGAACCTTCTTCCGTGCGACTACAAGGGAAAGGTTGACTTCATGTTTCTCATCATGAAGGAGCACGGCTTGACTCAGGAGGAATGCGCCTTTGTCGGTGATGGAAAAAACGACGTATTTTTGGCAAAGGTCGTGGGAACAAGCATAGCATTCAACGCAGACCCAAAGCTTCAGCAGGCAGCTACCCATTCCATAAGCCAGGATGAAGGAAAAGAGGATTTCAGAAGCATTCTTGACTTCATCAGGTGATATCATTCTGATCAGGATATTCCATGACTATCGGCTTTTTGTAAAAAGTGCGTCTGTGCCACGAGAATATATATCTTTAGGCAATATTCTCATTTGCGCTAAGCCAACCATTTATGGTTGGCGCACGTCCTACATGGCTGGTCTGCGGGCCAAGGCGTAGGGCCAGGCGTAGCTTACGAAGTAAGCGAAGTAGTACTTTTTACACAAAGCCCATTCCATCCAAACCTTTTTATACAACCCTGCAATATGTTTCTTACAATGGACACGTCCAACATGACTCCGGAGCAGATAATGGCAGAGCAGAAGAAGAACTGCATATTCTGCCATATTGCAAACGGAAGGGTAGAGTCAAAGAAAGTATACGAGGATGAGATCTGTACAGCTGTACTGGACATCGCTCCTGCAGCAAGAGGTCATGTCCTGGTAATACCCAAGAACCATTATTCTATTCTTCCCCAGATGCCTGATGACGAGATAGGTCATGTCTTCACAGTCTCAAAGCATCTTTCTCAGGCCCTGCTAAAAGGCCTTGGTGTGAAGGGCACAAACATATTTGTCGCAAACGGAGCGGTCGCAGGCCAAAAGACACCTCATTTTCTCTTTCATGTTATTCCAAGACAGGAGAAAGACAATCTCAATTTCACTCTTCCCAGGAATGGGGTGAATCCAGAAGACCAGAAGAAAATCCAGAAGATGCTTCTCGAAAAGCTCAGGGAATCGCTGGAAATGTCTGAAGATCAGCTAAAAGCTCTGATGTCCCCAAAAGAGGCCCAGAAGCAAAAACCAGACAAACAGGAGGGGCAGGAAAAACAACAAGATAAGGATGATCCTTCGCAGCAAGAAAAACAACCCCTGGAAAAGGAAGACCTGGATACACAAGATTCTTCTGATGATAATCAAGAAGAACAGGAGCAGCCCCAGGATAAGGATGATACTGAAAAAGAGGAGCCAGGCTCTGGGAAATCCCGGGATGATGGACAATCAGACCAGTCTGAAGATGTAGATCTGGACAAGATATCTGGTCTGTTCAAGTGATGTAAAATGGCATGTGATATATGTAGGATGATGAAGGATCCAGATGTCCTGAAAGTCTATGAGGATGAGAATATCATAGCCATGCTTCCCAATACCCCTGCAGCACCTGCCCACTGCATTGTTGCGCCAAAAGAGCATCTTCCGATAATGGAGAAGGTTCCTGATTTCATAATCAGCAGGATATTTGTTGTCGCGAACAAGATATCTGTCGCGATGTTTGAGAGCCTCAACATGGCAGGGACAAACCTGCTGGTCTCCAACGGAATCCCTGCAGGTCAGACAGTTCCTCATTTTTTTGTCAATATTGTGCCGCGGGGCGAGAATGATTCACTCAATCTCAGCTGGCAGCCACAGCAGGCTTCACAGGATGATCTGTCGACTGTCGTGCTTCAGCTTCAGGAATACACATCTAACATCGGCGGTTTTGAATCAGAACAGCCAAAAGCAGGTCCCTCGCAATCAGATACACAGACTATGGAGCAGAAGGAAGGCGAAGAGGACTATCTCATGAAGAGTCTTGACAGGATACCTTAAGATCATTGTTCTTGACCTGTTTTTCTTCTATTCCTCTTCAATTATTTCTTGATTGTCTGATTTTAGGTCATCGAGTTTTTTCTTCAGGTCTTTTACCTCTTCCTCGTCTGTTGCTTTGTTGGTTGTGACTTTCTCGAATTCAGAAGTAGCTTTTGTATAGATTGTGTCTTTGAAGAAGCTTCTTGCTTTAGGTTCGACAAGCTTGATCAGTGTAAAGAAAGCAAGCAGGCTTACGAAGAGCATGATTGCTGCAAGAAAGGTTATCCCGTCATTGACAGGTATCGGATCGAGTTCTTTATTGGAAGGAAGGTTTGTGTATACGAGTACTAGTGAGACGTAAGCGATTATGTTCACTGGCAGTGATGATGAGATTTTAAAAGCTAGTTTCTCAGGCAGTATATGGAAGAAATCGACGATAAGCAGCCATATGCCCAGGAGAAAGACAAGGCTCGCGATCACAAGCACGATAGGTATGTTTGTCTGGCCTGCCTCGATTATGGTTTTTATCTGTGTGATGTCGCCGCCATAGATCTGTCGTGTGATCTGCCGGAAAAGGTCAATAGATACGAATATGAGGACAATGCTGTTTCCGACAGCAGTGTTCCAGCCAAGCTGTTCATCAGAATATCTTCCGAAATAGAATTCCATCATGACAAGGGTGGTGACTAACGGCAGCACCATCCAGAGCATGTTTGTGTTGACAGTCGGCGCTATAACAAGCCTTACGAACCGATCACCTAGCTCTGTCAGGAATGGCAATATTGATGTCAGCCATATCGTCTGTAGCTGTATGCCTATATTTGAAAAAAACAGACCTATATCTACCATGATCAGGATTCAGTAAATGGTATATTTAAAGCTTTTTAGTCGCGCAAGAATAGTGATTATCAACCAACAGCAAAAAGCATTGTGACAGGAGCCAGACCGAACAGATAGCTCAGGACAAATGCTGCAAGAAATGATGGGACAAAAGGAATGCCTTCCTTGACCAGGATTTTTTCGATTTTTCCTTTTTCCTTGAGTTTTATTAGTTTCTCGATCTGTTCTTTTGATATTCCTAGGTCTTTTGGTCCGCATATCTTTTGTCCGTCTACTTTGACCTCATTTACGATCCAGTCTCCTTCTGTCAGCTTCTCGACCGGAATTTTCTTCATCATAGAGACGCTTTCTATTGATTTAATAAAAAAATAGAGGTAAAATCCCATGACAAGCATGACAACGATTGTTGTTAGTGTAATCTTGATCACTACATCTGATGACAAAAGCACGCCGGCAAGAAGGATGATTGCGATTCCCAGCACAGCTTTTCTGACCATCCTGACCTTGGGGTCGCTCAGTCGTTCCCGGAATTTTTCTACCCATTTCCTGTGATTCAGGATTGCAAGGACAATAGTCCATATAAGTCCGTACAAGGCCCCCGCGATAAGCATGTAGAAGATGAACGTGAACAAGAAAGGAAAAGATGAGAGGATGTCATCCGTCCACAGGCTCAACATATCTTCCAGAGGCCAGGCAAACCCAAGCCCGATATAAGCTCCGAGTCCCATGATCATCTTCGAGTCACCGCCTCCCCATTGTCCTGTATAGAACATGACGCAAGCGAATATGAAGAAGACTCCGAAACCCAGAAGGCTTCCGACAATGAACCTGTAATCCCAAAAGAACACGGAAAACAGGAGATTGATTGAGATTCCACTGAATATCAGCCCGTAATTTATCCAGTCAGGTATCTCTCGTGTCCGAAAATCCAGGATACTTCCAATGAAAAGCACAGTTAGGCAGATAGCAGCGATTATAGGTTCCATCTCTGATAATGGTTTTTTCAAAAAACTATATAAAGCTTTTTATAATCTCTGTAATCTCTTTACAGTTAAAAATGCTAGAAAAATTCTTCAGAAGGATTGGTGCTCAACTCACAGGAATTAAGAGACTGCCCAAGCACATAGCGATTGACATAGACAATAATGTCGACTGGCAGAAGAAGAACCAGGCTCCTATATCAAAGGTTTTCGAGAAGCGCGATAGTCAGATCATCCAGACCATAGAAGCAACATCAAAATTCGAGATACCTATTCTCACATTGCTACTTTGTCCTTCCAGAAGAAAGGATACTGCTGAACAGGATTCATTCATAGCATTGTTCAAGAACTCCAGACTAAAAGAGTTCCTGATCAGGAATCAGATTAAGGTTTCTGTTCTCGGCAAATGGTATGATCTTCCCGGTCATCTTGTTCAGGAGATAAAGGACCTGATTGACAGCACAAAGGATTTTGACCGGTTTTTTGTAAATTTCTGCATAAACTACAATGGCCAGGATGAGATTGTAGACGCCTGCAAGCTTATCGCGAGGAAGATAAGGGCCCAGAAGCTCGATATATCGGACATAAACCGTGATACTATAAAAGACAATCTCTACAGCTCTTATTTTCTTCCGCCTGATATGATAATCAAGACCGGAAAGAAAAGGGCATGGTCTGATCTTCTGCTCTGGGACAGTCCTAATGCTGGATTTTTCTTCACCAACAAGTACTTTTTGGACCTGTCTCCTCAGGATCTTTGGGATATTCTAAGAGAATTTCAGGACACTGCCTGATTAGCTGCCTTACCCCGCTTACCTGCATCTTTTTGTTCAGGTACGCTTTCTGGTTTATAGTTTTTGTTCAGAGAGATATCTATCTCTCCCAGATGCTCTTGCTGGTTTACTTCGATCTTTCGTTGGTTGTCAAGATGCAGCAGCGGGATGAAGGTGTAGATCTTGTCGTCCTTGTCTTTGGATGGCACAAGATTTGAGAATGTCAGTTTCTTTATGCCGTTTGAGACGAAGAATTTCTTGATCTGGTCATATATGTCTCGGATGAGTATTGATATGTCAACTGTTTTTTTCGGAATCTCTACCTTGGTATCAGGAGGAGTGAACTTCACCCTTCTGTTCTTGACCTCCAGCGCCTTATGAAGAGCATCCACAAGGTCATAAACAGAGACCTTCCTTTTGCGAGGCTGCGGTGTCTTTGGTATCAGCCGAAACTGCCTTTCTCCGGAGCCGGTATCGTCATAGTCTATGTCATCCATGAGTGCATCATAGAAGCTCTCTTCTTCCTCTTCAGACATCGCGATCAGGCTGTTTAGTTTTGTCAGGTCATCGCCCACGAGCCTGTCTGACTTGATCCTAAGAAGTATCGCTGCAGCTAGGAGGATCTTGCCGGAAACCCGAAAATCCATCCTCTTGAATTCCTTGAGCATTTCTAAGAACCGCTCGGCAAGAAGGGATATGTCGATATCCCACGGATTCATCTCTTCCTTTTTCACCAGTTCATAGATCATCGTCTGCCAGGTAATCTCGTCCTGGTCAAACAGCAGATTGAACAGTTTTTCTTGCATTTTATCGACTATACTATCGGTTTTTTTAGGGTTTATAAATGTATTGGTTGGCTGGCCGAGTTGAAAATGTACACGCAGTGCCTGCGAAGTGAGCCTTGGCCGGTTGGTTGTTGCTGCCCTAAAAGTCACAGATTAGTATAAGGAGGAGACTTGATTTGTTTGAAAGACCAAATAAGGCCCACGATCAGATTTTTCTGACAGTCCCTGAATCTGCATTGACCTCAATATGGTCGCCATCTGAGAATACTTGTGTGGCATTCCTTGTGCCCACGACGCATGGTATCTTGAATTCCCGTGCGACAATTGCAGAATGAGAAGTAAGTCCTCCGAGATTAGCGACAATGGCTGAAACCTTCTTTAGGGCAGGCAGATAGTCAGGATTGGTGATATCGCACACGATTATATCACCTTTCTCTATCTTTGAAATCTCTTTTTCAGACATGACAATCTTTGCGGTTCCACTGACGTTTCCTCGGGATACACCCTTTCCTGAGACCTTGATTTTATCTACTTTTTTATTGAATATGTCGTATATCTTCTGAAAATCCCGTCCGACAATGACTTCATCTCCTACATGTCCATAAACCTTCATTCTCTCTTTTAGGTTCTCAGGCACTTTTTTTGAGATGATCTCTTCAGGTGTCATGTAGATTATTTTATTGTAGTCTATCCCGATTCTTCCGGCAATCTCACAAAGCAGGCTATGGCAATTGAAACATGCTCTAAGAAGCATCTCGAACCTGTAATCTCGGATATACAGTAGCTTTTGAAATATCTCTGCCATCCCTGCCAATTCGTCAGGAAGCTTATTTTTTGATTCCTTGAATTTCTCGCAGGCAGACTTAAAATTCTCATCAAGTAAAGCAGCATCTTTTTTTGGGTCATCTATCCCTTCAAGTTCAGATTTGATGAATCCATCATCTAAAGGGACATATTTGAAAATACCCATCCTGCTCCATTCCCATCTTTTTTTGAATGCTTCCGGGTCATTCTTTCCCATAGCAAGCAACAAGAGGTCTTTGGTTCTTCTCTGGTGGAATGTTTCATAGGTCGGATGTGTCAGGATATCAAACACTTCGTCGGAAAACCCTTTTTTCTTCAGGGACTCATAAAATCTCTTTTCAAAATCGACAGAGGCATAGACCGGAACATCGATAACCCTGAGAAGATTGCCAAAAATCCTGTCGAATTCTTGAAATTTAAGGATAAGTCTGTCCCAGTTTGCAGAAGAGAAATCAGATCTGCAGCCTTTTGAGAATTCTACTAGTGTTTTTGCTCTTTTTTCAGTGAGATTGATTGCTCTTTTGATTTGGTCATTCGAAAGCTTATATCTCGCGAGGTCTTTTTTCCTCATATACTGTTGCCCTCCGAGATATATGACCTGGATATTGAAATAGCCTTCTGTCTTAAGCTTTTTTCGTTCACTCACTTCATAATGGCTCATGAGGCAGCTCTCATCATAATTGAAGAGCTTGGAAAAATCATCTGGGTTCAGATTGATTTTTATTTTATTTGTCATCTCTGTTTAGGAACAGGATATGATTATATAAATTTTTTTTAAAAAGAGACATTGTTAATTTAACAAGAGCCTAAGATTGATAAGATTATGCCAAAACCTTTC
>CAYMIF010000018.1:0-33448 GCA_964390375.1 uncultured Methanosarcinales archaeon | reverse complement strand
TGCGGATTCGACGGCTCGAATCTGGAATAATTAGCACCATAAAGTTTACTTAGCCTGCCAAATCCGGCTTCATCCAATAAATGCGTCTGTGCCTAGGGAGGGAAGATTTATGCAGTAAAGCTTCCCGTGGCCAGGCGAAGCTTGCGCAGCAAGCGGAGTAGTATTTATTGGATGAAGCCGCCAAATCCATGGCTTTTTAGTGGCTGTAGATTTGTGACAAACCAAAAGCTTTAAAAATACACTGCAATGCCACTGGATTAATCTTAGGAGGATATGTAAAAATGGTAAAAAAAGTATGCACATCATGCAAAGTCAGGATAACTAATGATTCAGGCAGCACCATATTCAACTGTCCTGAATGCGGAAAAGGAGAGATTGTGAGATGCGAGCATTGCAGGAAATTGGGTTCGAAATACACCTGTCCTGAATGCGGTTTCTCAGGTCCGAACTAAAAGAGGTAAGATAAGATGGCAGATGTTATAATCACATTGAAGGTCATGCCGGTCTCACCAGAGGTCGATATGACAGCTCTAGAGGAGAAAGTCAAAGATAAAGTCAAGTCATTTACAGGAATAGACAACATTAAGTCGGAGATTGCACCTGTCGCTTTCGGTCTAAAGGCGCTGAACGTGACATTTGTAGCAGATGAGGCAAAAGGTTCTACTGATCCGCTGGAAGAAGATATCAAGTCATTGGACCCAGTCAATGACTGTGAAGTGACAGATGTAAGAAGAGCTGTCGGATGAAAAAATCATTTTTTTTCTCTCAATATTTTCATATTCTTAATTAATAAACAACATCCATATAGTCACTATTGTGAAATATTTCTAATATTGTAAAATTAAAAATAAATTTTTTACCAACCTATTTTTTCATGCGAAAACCAAAGGTACTGCTAATCTCGCCCTACAAGAAAGGAACGATCAGGATCGGGCAGTATCTATCACCTTCTATCGGTGTGTACAGGATAGCATCATATCTTAAAAAGAAGAAACTCTGCTATGCAGATGTTGTGGATCCGGACATCGACGGGGAGGAATACCTTCTTGAGAAAGTCAAGGACGGCTATGACATAATAGGCATAAGCATGCTTTATCCTACACTTAGAAATGATCTTGCTCTTGCTGAAAAGATTCACTCGATCTCTGCGCGCTCCTTGATAATCGCAGGCGGACAAGGAGCTGTGTTCAGCTCTGATTTCATACTTCATCATTTCCCGGTTGATATTGTGGCTAAAGGATTGGGAGAGTTTGCCATGGAGAAGATAATCAAGGCCTATCCACAAAGGAAATTTAGCTCTATTCCTTCCCTTGCCATCAAGACCTCCCGGGGCATAATACATACAAGGAATTCTGATCCATATTCAGCAGAGGAATACAGGCAGGCATGCCTCTCTTTTGATTTTGATATGGTGCCCTATGAGATTTACTGGCGCATAATGGAGAGCCATTATACAAAAGAGCACCTGAGCATGATGAAGAACGAGAACATGGTCCGGACAATTCGGATAAATACTGCTTCTCACTGCAACAGAGGCTGCACTTTCTGCTCATCCACAAACTATTTCAAAGAAGGAGTCTGCAAACAGGGTGTCATTTTCCTGAGTGCTGAAGATATCATTGTACTTATGAAGAATGCACTGGCTTCACATCCAGGCACAACATCGTTCTTCTTCACAGACGATAATTTTTTGCAGGACCGCAGCCGGATCCTCAGGCTTTGCAGGCTGCTAGGTTCAGAACCTCTTTTCTCTTCATTGACTCTTTTCTGTCTTGCGAGGACTGATTCAGTTGACGAAAAGCTTCTTTTGGTCATGCGGTCTGCGGGATTCAAGTTCATAATATATGGTGTTGAATCGTTCTCGAACAGGACTCTTTGTCATATGAACAAGATGATCGCCGGAACTGACCAAAGAGAGCATCAGAGCAGGATGATCAGAAAGACAATCGAATGTGAAATTACCCCTCTGTTCAATATAATACTTTTCTTTCCGACTGCAGATGTAGATGATATACTCGAGACTATAGAAGGATCTCTTGATATGGTCAAAGCAGGTGCAAGGCTCACTGTTTACTCCTATATAGAGGTGTATCCTGGCTCATGCATACTAAGGGATACGAGCCATCAGTATATCTATTCAGATTTCTGCACACAAAATCAGGAGATGAGAATCCAGAAATATATACTGCCAAGGGATAGTTCGGTCAGGCAGCTGGCTGAAGATGCGCTCAAGCTTCGTGACAAGGTCATACTGAACCTGAACCGAACATACAATTGGTCAGTCATACCACATCCGCTGTACGGTTTGACCCTTTTTTGGGCAGTATATCATATTCTTGACCTGGACAGTTCCAGGATCGACTCGGCAGTCAGCGAGATAATAAAAGAATCAGATGGGAGGTTAAAAAATGTCTGTAAAATCAAAGAAGTCATGCAAATATGACGGGTTCGCAAGCGAAACCCAGAGATCATTCCCAAACATCGTGAATGTATGCGTGTTAAAGGGATCATGCCCCTGCAAATGCGTGCATTGCCCTGTGGGAAGCACAGAAGTAGGCGACCGCAAGACCAAATTCGGTGATCAGGTGATGAACCTGGACCTGTTCAAGAGAGTCGCTGATGAGATCAGCAGATATCCACATTCATCTATAAGGCTGCATTCTGTTGGAGAGCCTCTGCTCTGGAAAGACATAGGAGCGGCACTGTCATACATACGCGAGAAAGGCGTCACTGGCTGGCTTTTCACCTCGCTTGTTAGCTATGATATAGACCATCTCTACATGCTGGCGGCAAGCAACGCCATAATCGAGGTTTCTATGAACAGCATAGATGCCAAGGACTATCATTCCACAAAGGGCATAGACTGCTACGGGCTTGTTAAGACCAATCTTCGAAAAGTCAGGAACATAATCGACCGCAACAGATACAAGACCCGGCTGCTGGTCAGCAGAGTGGAAAGCGATGACAAGGATTATGATAAGGCATTTGTTTCATACTGGAAGAAATCTGGCATTGTCGATGATGCTTTTATCCGAAGCTATCATGACTACAACGGAAAGATATATTCCAAGGGATTGGACAAAAAACAAAAGGTAGTTGCATGCCATGTGCACTGGGGCAGGTTCAATATAGACACGAATGGAGATGCAGTGGTGTGTTTCAATGAACTCTTTTCTGAATATGACAAGTCCCTTATCCTTGGCAATGTAATCGAGAAGCCGATCGCTAAGATCTGGCAGGGAGAGAAACTGTCGAAGATTCGGCAGGCGCAGCTTTGTTCTGACTACTCGATCGTGGACTTCACAGATAAGATGCCATGCATTGACTGCAGATATTGCCAGCCTCTGGACACAAGCAGCGTCAAAAGCGAGCATCAGCTTGAGGAGTTCTCTAAAAGATGAAAAGATACAAACTAAGAGAGGAGCGGAAAGGAGCTTTGCTCTTTGACAGTGAAGAGTATAGGCTTACTGAGTTGGATGAAGATGAATACAAAGATATCCTTGCTGGAAAAAGCAGAAGATTCAGCTGTCTGAATGACGGAGTCCTGCAAGATCTTGAACTCTTCAGAGGAGATGGTCCAAGAGAAGAGCTGCCAGATGATTGTCTTTCATATCCCTCAAAAGTCTACCTGGAAATCACTAGAAGATGCAATCTTTCGTGCAGATACTGCTACAACAAGAGCGGGGGCAGCGCTTTTTCTGAGATGCCGTTCTTCAAGGTCCGGGAGATTATCGATGAGATGGCTGCTCGTGGGGCGTTTGAGCTCAGGATAACCGGCGGAGAGCCGACGATGCATCCGGAACTGTTCAATATGATTGACTATGCTGTCTCTTCCGGGCTTTTTGTATCTCTTGCAACAAACGGCGTTATGCCTAAGAAGACTGCAGAAAGGATCTCGTGCTCTGGAGTGAGTGTGGTCATCGTGAGCCTGGACGGTGATGAGGAATTCAATGACAGGCGAAGAGGCAGAGGCAGTTTTTCATCTGCTCTTGATACGCTTCGCTGCCTGCGGAAGAACAAATCACTTATCCTGAAGATCAACTGCGTGCTTGACAAGACGAACATCGAAAAGATCGGATACATGGTGCATCTTGCTGAATCGTTGGGAGGGGACTATGTGAACTTCGGAACAGTCAAGCTTTCAGGAAGAGCAAAAGGGGATGAGGATTTTCTCCTTGATTCAAAAGACATGCACACGATAGTCCGCAGGATCACAAACCTGAGAAAAAAGACTGGAGTAAGGCTGCAGACTTACATGGACATCCTGGATCCTGACAAGCCGGCGCACCAGGGTTCTCTTCTGAATCTAAAATCATGCGCAGCAGGAATAGAGGTCGCTGCAGTCCTTCCGAACGGGGACGTGACCGGTTGTGTGGTGTCTACTGCAAATGCGGGTTCAGACGAGCAGAACAAGGTGTTTGTTGCCGGCAATATATTTAAGACAAGGCTCAAGGACATATGGCTTGATTCCAGCAGGTGGAAGATATTCCGCAGGCTGGAAGAGGTCAAAAGCAGGAAGTGCCGGAAATGCAGGTTCTATACCAAGAAATGCTTCGGCAATTGCGTTGTCGAAAGCTACCTGCATTCCGGCCAGCCTGATTCTAATGATAAAAAATGCTTTGAGGCGATGATAAGATGAGTGCAGAAGTAAAAACCGGTGCAGAGGTGCATCAGAAGCTCATGCAGTTCTGGGACAATTTCTATTCCAAAAGATGGCTTAAGCATGCAGAGCTTCGAAAAAGGGTCTTTCCGACTGAGAAAGGTATAGACCTTGAGATCGTGCACAACGCGATACGCGATGAGTGGGAGAGAAACAAGCACAAGCGGACAGAGAACGGTCAGCAGTCAGAAAAGGATTGTCCGCTCTGCGGATATTATGGCGAAGACAGCCAGGTCCTTTTCGATGGGCTTTGGTATGGTATAAATGTAAAGCCAACACTGCGGAACCATATCCTGGTCAATGTAGAGGAGCACAGGGCAGAGCCGACTGCCCAGGATTTTAGGTCGCTCATGAGATTTGTGCTAGGAGCACCCTATGGAGTGTACATGAACTATATCGGTTCTGGAGCAGGTATACCTGACCATGCACATTACCAGGGGCAAAAGGACCATCATTATCCTGTGATCTCAATCGGCTTTAGGTCCTCGGAGATTGCAGAAGGAAAGAAAGGCATCAAGCTATATCGACCGGATCTTCTGCATTACTGCCTTTTGGTCGAATACGAGCCGCAGCATACAGACTATGTAGCTTCGCTTGCAGAGGAGATCCATCATACTGTGCTTGATCTGGACAATCCGTCGGGCGGGAAGCTGTCTTTGAATCCTCTTCTTTACAGGAACAGGCTGATTGTGAGTCCGCGGACCTGTGAGAAATATCAGGGAGAGCTGCCAAAGGATCTTTCGGATGCAGGCATGAAGAGATGGCAGATCGCAGGACAGGAGATGGGATACCTGTTCACTGCAAAATTCAGGGGGATTCTTCAGAACATGACAAGAGGGGTGCTTACGTCTGCTGTAGTCGGAACCACACTGACTGATCCTGGCACTCAGGCAGACCTTGAGAAGAGGTTAATAAAACTAATCAGGTGATAAAATATGGCTAGATACCTATATGAGGAGTATTATGGAGGCGAGTTTAGGGATACGAATGACAGGAAAAGCAGGTTCCTTCTGAACAGGAATGAGTACAAGATCCTGGATTCGATGCTAAAAGGGAGAGGCATGGATCCTCCAAAAAAGGAGCATGTGAAGCTGGAGGTGATGGACTCTGGAGCGCAGAGCCTGAATCTTAGGCAGGTCGATGAGGCAGAGTTTCGCAGAAGGGCTGAGGAACAAGGACTTACTGATGTGGACAGGCGTTTTTTCATACGCAGGCCTATCACAACAAACACGCTCTCCGGACCAAGGGGTGCTTTTCTTGAGCTTACTCCAGACTGCTATCTAAGATGCGCCTATTGCTATAATGAGCAGACCAGAAGCTCAGGCAGGAAAGGCATGAAGACCGACAGGATGCATGGCATCATCGATGAGCTTGCTGATTTTGGCGCGACTTCTCTTGCTGCGACCGGTGGAGAGACTACAGCGCATCCAGAGTGGTCCGAGATAGTCTCGCATGCTCAGGAGGCTGATATGTCTGTTAGGTTCTATACATGCGGGGTGTATCCGAAAGGCAGAGATAAGACTCTTGCAAAGCTGGTAGAACTTTCGCCTGATGAGATACGTATCTCTTATGCTGGTCTAAAGGAGATGAATGACCGCGTCAGGGTCTCAAAGCAGACAGACAGCAGCACGTTCGACCGAATAACGCAGACAGTGGAAAATCTTGTGAATGCAGGCCAGCGTGTCAAGGTCAACTATACTCTCAGCCATCAGAACGTGGATACTGTCATGGGTTTTTTGGAATTTGTCCAGGGGATGATCCAGAAGACCGGCAGAGACATACCTGTTAATATCGGCCCACTACGTGCATACGGCTCTGCTGGCGCATACAGCAAAGGATTCGGGATACCCACTGCCAAGGATATCCTGGCTGCCAACAGGGACGTAAGATCAGCGAGGGAAAACTACGGCATGAAGATATCTACTGTATTCGACTGCGAGGAAGCTATGACTGTCGATGAGATCGTTTCCGGCTATGAGAAGATGAAGGATGTTCCATGGCCTTATCTTCCGCAGGGATGCGGTCTTGGAAGAGCTGGCATGGGTGTTGGCTATGATGGATATGTATCGGTCTGCGGGATAATGGGCGATGCAGCGACAGAATGCGTGGCCAGGATTATCGAGAAGACACCTGATAAATACCTGCAGGCTGGAATAAATGCAGATGACATACGGGCTGAAAAACTTACTGACCTGAAGACAGCAACAGTCGAGGACATATGGTACGGCTCGCCGATCCTCAGCTTCTTTAGGACATTCTACAGGAAAGCCCAATGCGAGCCCTGCGAGAAATACAGGGTGCAGTGCATAGGTATCTGCCCTGGCATGGCGCTGTATCATTCAGGAGACATTAGACGAGGTGACAAAGGATGTCCAAAGCCGCTTCTAAGACAATCAAGTTTGGCGCAGGCGTGATCATCTATGATGATTCATACAATGTCCTGCTGCAGAAAAGGGCAGATGAACCTGGTGAGAAATACCCGTTTCATTGGGTGCTGTTCGGCGGCGGGATAGAGGAAGGCGAAAGCCCTCTTGGTGCTTTGGAAAGAGAGATCCAAGAAGAGCTTGGAATCAGGATCGGTCCAGTGGAGCTGTTCGGCAGATACAGGTATGAGGATGAAGACGAGATACATCATCAGCACATCTACAGGACAAGGCTGAACCTGGACCTTGGCAGAATCAAGCTCAACGAAGGAGTGGATTTTCGTTATTTTTCAAAAGATGATGCCATGGGGCTGAAGCTGGGTTTCAACATCAGGCAGATACTGTCTGATTTTTTCAGGTGCGACAATGGAAAAGCTGGAAAGGATAATACATATCAGTAGAATGCTGCATCCAAGGCATAATTTTGAAGGCCATATCATGGAGACTGTAAAGTGGGCTGAGCATCTTGCCTCAAGATACGGTGCGGATAGTTCAATCTGCTTGCCTGGAGCATATCTGCATGATATAGGAAGGGTTACTGTAAGTGGGAAGAAACATGATCTGACCGGTTATCCGCTTTCCTATGCAATAGCCAGGTTTTCTGGGTATAGTCGGGATAAGGCGAGGAAGATTGCCCGGACTGTGCTTTGCCATAATGCCAGGTCAAAAGGCCGGATTCCAAGGACCATTGACGAAAAGATTGTCGCAGAAGCAGACGCACTTTCGCATTTCTCTGGATATCAATATCTTGTTGCGATAAGATATTCAGACCATGGCAAGGGACTCGATGCAGCAAAAGCATGGACCATGAGGAAGATTCAGAAGAGTTTTGCTGCAAAGATCTTAGTGCCTGGCACAAGAGGGCTTGCGACAAAGCTCTATGATGAGGCAAAAGAAGGATTGTGCAGAGGAAATCCGAAGGTATCTGTTGTTGCATGCGCTCCTTACCAGGGAAGCCAAACAAACATATGGATAAGGACTCTTGCGAATCAGGCATACGAACCTTTGGAGGTCATCTATGTTGACTATGGTGATGGCAAGGACCTGACATCAGTTGCCAATATAGCTGATTCAGTCCATCATGCAGGCGGATCTGATCCTATGGATCTCTATGAGGCAGGGGCTGAGAATGCAAGCGGTGATGTCTTGGTTTTCTGCAGAAACTATCATATTGATCCTTCCCTTGCCTGGAAAGCAAAAGCAGGGATCGATCTTGGTATCATGGCTGGGCCTGTCATCTGGAATCAGCCTGAGAGATATCGCAAGATAGGGGGAAATCGATCACAGGAATCCAGGTCCGCATTGGTCGATCTGTTAGCTGACAAAAGGATCTCTGCTGTCTATTCTTCAAGGGATTGTCTTGATCCAACAGGTGGTATTAGGGATGCATAAAAGACTTGGAGTCATACCTGTTTTGAATGAAGAAGCAGTATTGGAAGACAAGGTCATGCAGCTGTACAGGTTTTTAGAGCAATCAGGTACTGAGATGGATATTGTTATCGCTGACAATGCATCAGATGACCGCTCACCGAAGATCGCAAAAAGGCTTTCTGAGAGGCTCGATAATGTATCATACAGGCATATTCCAAAACGCGGGAAGTGGAATGCTATAAAATACACATGGCTTAATACTGATTTTGATGATTATTCTGTGTACTGCTTTATGGACACTGACATGGCGACAGATCCAGAGGCAATCCCCAGGATGTTTTCGGAATTTGACCGCGGTGCTGATATTGTGATCGGTTCGAGATATCTTCCTGAATCAGACTCAAGCCGCACAAAAGGACGGCTCAAGCTTTCAAAGGGATTCATCTATATAGCAAACGCGATGTTCGGGCTTGGCTTGAGTGACTATCAATGCGGATTCAAGGGCGTGAACTCGGCTGTCAGGAACAATATTGTTCCTTTGTGTAATGACGGGCGGTTCTTCATGGATACTGAACTTTTGGTCAGGGCATATGACAATGGATACAGGATTGTCCAGCTGCCAGTCAGATGGAGTGAGAATGAGGCTTCGTCTTCTGTGAATTATTACAAAGAAGTACCTGCATTTCTTTTGGACTCATTGAAGCTCAAATACGAGCAGCTCAGATATGGGTTGTCAGAACACCGCAAGTGATTGACTAAGCAAAATATCTCAGTACAAAAAGAAGGATACCAATGCCCACTGCAATGCCGTAAGCTGTCTTGTTCCATTCCAGCACTTTCCTTCCGTCGAAATTTCCAAAAGGGATCATGTTGAAGAGCCCGATCAATGCATTTATCGAGAATCCAAGTAATCCTATTGTCGACAAGATGCCTGTAGCCAGAGCAGGTTCAGGTGATTGTGGTATGAGTATATACAAGAGGAAAAAGAATCCAGCTAGCAGGAAGTTTGTGGCTGGGCCTGCGAGACTGATCATCCCGTTTTTTTTTCTGGATACCCTGCTTAGTATCATGACTGCACCAGGTGCTGCGAATACAACTCCGAGAAACGAGAGAAATATCGTGAACATGAGCATCCTGTCGTCAGACTTATAATATGCGACGCAGTTGTAGTACTGCGCGACGAGCTTGTGCGCTATCTCATGGAGCAGGAAACCTATGCCTGCTGTAAGAATCGATATTATGAGAATTATCAAAAAATCCAGGCCTATGCTGAATCCAGATGTTGCTATCGTGAATGCAAGACCTATCGCGAGCATTGACTTCAGAAGGTCATAAAGCTCTTTTTTGTGGAAATTCAATCCTCTTTTTGGGGTGTATACATAGGGGTAGTCCATTTTTATCCTTGTTTGGAATGATTATTAAAATATACGGTCTATTAAAAATAATACTTAAAAAATGATATCTTAAAATAAAAGAAAAACAAAGCAAAAGAAGAATCAGTTCACTTTTATATCTATCTGTTTCTTCTTTGCTTTCTCTGTCTTTGGGATCTCAAGCTTCAGGACTCCGTCCTTTAGGTCAGCCTTGATCTTGCCGGCATCAGTGCCTTCTGGCAGTGAAAAGTGCCTGTAGAACCCTGTGTGCCTTCTTTCGCAGCAGTAGAAGCCCTTCTTGTCCTTGCTTTCATGCTCTTCGTCTTTCTCGACCTTGACCGATACTCCCTCATCAGTCGCACTGATCTTGATGTCGTCCTTTTTGACTCCCGGCATCTCCAGCGTGGCAATATAGTTCTTCTCTGTCTCGTAGATGTCAGTCAGCGGCCTTCTGTAATTTGCCCTGACTGGATAATGGGCCTTTTTCTTGCTGCCCGGTCCTTCCAGCTGCCTGTGAGACGGAGTGTCCATCAACGAGCTTCCGATAAACGGGCTGAACAGCTCGTCCATCTCCTCTGCCATCCTTGCAAAGTCGTCCCAAATTGTCCAGTTCTGTCTCATCTATACCACCTCCATGGTATTTTTAAGGTGTTTTGTTTTAGGCATGTTTTGTTGATTTAAGGTAGACTAACGCTAGTAATAGTTAACTTCTATTTAAATGTTTTGGTTATACCTCATAATCAGTTGATTTTTAGATACTATCATCTAAAAAAAGTGAATTGGCCTTGTGAAGATCGTTTAGGCAAATTATTTATTTTAGATGCATCATCTGTTACTGATATGAAGGCAAGACTGCAGAAGATAATGTCCCAGGCAGGGATATGCTCGAGACGAAAAGCTGAAGAGATGATATCAGACGGAAAAGTCAGGGTAAACGGAAAAGTTGCTGGAATCGGTGAGTCAGCTGATCCTGATTCTGATGAGATAGTGGTCAATGGAAAAAAGATAGGACAGGAAAAGAAAAGGTACATCATGATGAACAAGCCCAGGGGATATATATGTGAGCTTGGCGATCCCAGGGGCAGGAAGACTGTCTATTCACTTCTGAAAATAGAAGAACGAGTCTATACTGTCGGCCGGCTGGACCTTGATTCTGAGGGGCTGCTGCTCCTGACCAATGACGGAGATTTTGCGAATTCTGTTTCTCATCCACGCTATGAAATCGAAAAGGTCTATGAGGTTGAGCTCAAAAAAGAACTTAATGATAATGATGCTGGGAAGATTCAGTCTGGTCTTATGCTTTCTGATGGTCTGGTCAGGGGTGTCATGCTGTCGAGAATCAGTGATAAGATATGGCTTATCAAGCTGCATGAGGGAAGGAAGCACATAGTTAGACGGATATTCGAAAAAGTCGGAAATCCTGTTCTGAGACTCAAGAGAGTGGCTGTGGGCGGGCTTTGGATTGGGCAGCTGAAGCCAGGGCATTACAAAGAGTTGAGGCCTGAAGAGAGGAAACTCATCTTCATGAAGAACAATAAGAAGATATGGAAATAACAATACATCATTGCTGTCTTTTTTTATTGTTCTCTTCCATCATCTCATCAAGCTTTTCCAGGTTGGCCCGGGCGATGTCCTTGGGCGTCATCCTTCCTGAATATCCTGAACTTTGTTTTTTTGGAGGTGGAATGTCTGAGCTGAAGAAACGTCTGTGCTTCTTGAATTTGCCTGCTTTTTCTGAATCGTTTTTGAGAAAGTCTATGTTTCTCTTTGGCTCCATCTCTGTGTCTTTCTTGAGTTTGAGCGCAGATTTGAGTGTCATCCAAAGAGAATATTCTCTTTTCCACCTGCGCTCCCGCTGCATGATAAATATCGTTATCGGAAACAGGATTATAAGTATAACGCCTACGATTGCCAGGACAGGTATTGAATCATATATCCTGTGGCCAATCGTAACCTCTGGCTGAAAGACCATGGTTTTCATGACAACGTTTTTTTCAACTCCAAGGATCTGAGGGAAAAGATACATCCTGTCGTTTTCGTTTGTGACATATTCAACCTGCCAGGTCTGTTGAGAATTCAGCTTTTCTATCTTCCATACTCTTTTCTCCATGTCATTAGGCTGGATTGTCATCTCCCTGAAATCGTCTGTTGAGCCGAGGAACTCTTTTATGTATATGTCTTCTACCTCCCCTTCACCAAGGTTCTGCACCAGGATCTTCACTTTCATCTCATCATCTATCAGCGGAGTCACAACCTTTTGCAGGAACATCTTCTTCTCTGGGATATATCTTCGTATGAAAGGGATGCGCTTGCTGTACATAGTCTCATTCTCGTACTTGAGCACAGCCTGATCAAAGTAATCCACGCCCAAAGATTCCTCATCCTTATATTCGAGCCTGTACCTGAATGTCATGCTCTTGTCGGCAGGGACCATCACCTCATTCCATTCGATGCTGCTATCTGTGAGCTGAGGGCTGTAGCTGTAGTTGAAAATCTCAAAACCAGATGGGATGTAATCCACTACATTCACTTTTCTGGCAATAGGTGCGAAATTTGCGACCTTGAGCTTTATCTCAACCAAATCATTCAAAAAGAAGCTGATCTTGGAAAGATCGCCTGCTTGACCCTCGATCTTTTGTACAGATTTTCGAAAGAACATGAACCTTTCCATGAATGAAATATTATCGAATTGTGATTCTTCCTCAGATAATGTATTGTTCTCGACGTTTATGAACTCTGGTGGATATACCCATTCTATGCTGTGATTGCTTGAAAATACAGGGTGTGAATCTATGTCCAGATCATTTGTCAGCCAGTAAATCTCTCCATCAGAGCTGTTGAGGTCGATTATGTCCATGGTCCATGAATCGAATGGTTCAAGCCTTATTATCCCACCATCTTCAGGAAACTGCCATCTGTTCAGGATATTTGAATCTGTCAGGTTCATCGTGTTTGTCTTGAGAACTTCAATACTTGTGATGTTGAAGGTCAGGCCAGCAGGGTTTCTTAGGCTTACAGTAATCAGCCTTCTTCCTCTTCTTTTTCTTATACCGTAGGTATCCTCGGAAATAGTCTCATTCTCAATTTCTGCTTTCTTTATCTCTGATATCAGATAAGGGCTTATGATTGGCCTTTCAGTCTTCATGACATTGAATAGTATGCATTGGTCGTTTTGGAGCGGATCAGTAAGCGTGATGCCTCTGATCTCATAATCTATGCCGATTATCTCGTTCTCCTCTATCTCATCAAGAACGATTTGGTTCTGTTCTATATGATCAGTCTCAGAAGTCTCAAAAATTGTCAAATATCCCAGATCATAAGGGAACATCGTGTTATATAAAGTGGTGTTCAGCTGGTTGTGGAAGTATACAGTGCCTCTTACCTGTACGATGAAATAATCATCAAAATAGTTTGTTATCTTGCCATCCTCTTCCATTGTTATGCTAATCCTGGGTGAGGCCTGAGCAGAAACATAGACTGAGAAGAGAACCAACAAGGATGCAGTCAATATATAGGTTAGGGATCGTCTGATTCCCATCACCTCACGAGAGCATCCTGCGCCTTATTGTCCTGTGTATGAAGAAGGTTGATATCAACAGGCTGATTATTATGACAAGCCAGAATATATTCACTGCCTTTATGCCTAGCCTTGGCATCGGAAGCCTGGTGAACTCAAGGAACATGTCCTTTCGGTTTTTCCAGGTCACAACACGATATCTCTTGTCATCCAGTATCTGCTTTGTTATCGTACTGTTCGGAGCAAAGGTCACGTGGTATCCAGCAGGGATGTACAGGTTGTGCTCATTGTTCTTTATAGGTATGGTGGTCTCCTCTATCGGGACATCCATCTGATAGAATAAAAATCCCTTTGGATCGAATTGCATATCATATGTCAGAAAGATCTCCTGGTGGTCGTTTGGAAGCATCGGCTCCCAGACATTTATAACCAGGTCTGTCTCGCGTTCTCCCTTGACGATCCTGGTCTTAAGATCCCTTTTCTCGTTCTCGGAAAAGACTCTTGCAGCTTCAAAGTTCTGAATATCTGATGCCACTCTCTCGTCTCCTTTTATCTCATGGAGCTTGAAATGAAGCTCTCCTGGAATTATGGGATTTCCTCCAGTGTTGTGGATGTGCACTGTTCTTTCTATATGCAGCGTTCCTTTCTCTTTGTCGAGTGTAGTCTTTGTTATGTAGTTTCTGAAGACCACAACCTCAGCTGAAGAGAGAGACGAGAATAATATCATGGGTAGGACTATCAAAGACATCAATACAAGGACTGAAATAACTTTATCCTTCTTAATCTCTATTCCCCCCATTTGACTGAACCAAATCACTTGTCGTTCTTTGGTCTTGGTACTTTGCCCTTCAGTCCGGAATGGGACATGACCATCCCTTTCTTGTCGAGCTTCTTGTTGATCTTATTCGTGATTATTAGATTCGCGAGATTTATGGCAATCAGGAACGCGACTATCGTTATGTATATGACCTCTGAACTATGAGACTTGAATCCTGAAATTATGGAGATTACCGGAGAGACTGATGCTCCGTCTACCTTGAGCGGATCCAAGCCGATGATATACAGGTCTGTAGCCCGATAAGGGCCTGATCCGTTGACATTGTAGCTCACGTTCCATGAATAATTACCATAATTCGTGGCATTCGGGCCGTTCATCGGACCAAGAGATGAATTCTTTCCGTCTTTCCATGGAACGTTCCATCTGTAAGAGTATCCGTAGAAATCATCTCCAGGGCTGCCTACCTGGATTGTGGTGTTTGTGTTATCTGAAAGATTCCATACACCAAATTCACCTGGTACAAAGTCGTAGACCGTGACATACTCATTTTGCGGAGTCCAGCCATTTCCGATATTGAGGACCAGAGTATCTATCCTGAACTGGTCCTCTCCGATGGATGTGATGTTTTTTGATATCTCGAGCCAGTAGCCGTTGATCACATATATATACTTCATATAATAATCCTCGCCATTTGCGGTTGTTGTATAATTCACTATCTGGTCATCGACGTCAGATACCCTCCAGGTCGGATGAAGCCATACTATCGGAGGTGGATAGGTGCTGTTGGAGCCGTCAGTGTAGTTGAAATACCAGTAGTATGTTGAATTTCCCCAACTGGTGGTTAAGTTTATTCTCTTGAGATATGGTGTGCTTGTATAATTTATCGTATGCTCTGTATAGTTCGCAGGGCTCTGATCCTCAGTGACCCACATGGATACAGTGGTCAGATCGTATGTGATATTATTCTTTGCCACTATACTAGGTCTGATTTCCCAGGTCACGTTATGGTTCAGCAGATTATCCTGAGGCTGATCGATCCTTTTTTCAAATGATATGTTCAGGTCACTTGATGCATTCACCTCTTCCAGGGACAGATTAGACATGAGGTAAGCTGTATCATATTCAATAGTCTCCTTTATTGCCATATAAGATGCTGTGAAAGGTACGGTTATCGGTGCAGTCACATAGAATGTGATGTTCTTGCTTGTATTCCACACAAGTGTGCCTCCATTTGGCTGCCATGACCAGACCATGTTTGATATCGGTGCTGTGTGGTTGCCCTGTACCCATACCCAGTCTCCTGTATCAAGAAGGGGTCCGAGCGTGAAGTTATATCTTGATCCGTTCCAGTTGACCTGCTGTGCTTCAATCGTTATGTTGATGTTCGTTATGTCCTGTTCAAGCCAGTTCTCATTTATAGCATACTGCGTAACTGTCCAGTTTTCTCCTGAGAGCACTTTCTTGTTAAAACCATGATCAAAATTTTCATATGATGTGTTTATGTTCACTGGTGGTTCAGCATCAGCGCAGCTGACATTGTAGGTAAACGTGCTGTAATTATTCTGACGAAGCAGCGGTATATGCAGCACTGCCGGCTCACCAGGTGTGATGTTTGTTGTCTGATAACCATATTTTGTGGATGAATCATGAGTCAGGTTTGAAGAAAGAAGATCTGTGTTCTTGAATCTTATATAGATGTCGTACATAGGTTCTGTATTTATATTTGTAACATTTATCACGCCGTCAACCTTGCAGAAGTTAGTGGACTCATTAAGATCGAAGTTTTCAGCAAATGTAACATTCTGATAGACGATCTCGCTCATGGTTATATTAAGATGAGTGCCGTATGCAGCGGATGCTAGTGAGAAAGAAGAGATAAATATGATTAGGGATAATACCAGAAATGAACTGCTCTTGTAGTTAATTCTCATCACTCTTACACTCTTTTTTATTATTTACACTATATTTTGGTCTTCTCTTCTCTATTCATATGAATATATCCAATGATTTTTCTGTGAGTGCTATTATATAAATGTTTCGTTTTAGGTGGCTTCATCCAAAAAATAGCGGTAGTGCCAGTAATGTAAGTCCTTTGTTTCAATAATATCAGGCCGACAAGGGGCTCGTCCCTTACGGGGAACGTCGGCCAAAGTTCAAATGATGAAGGGACGAACCGGCACTACCCGACCGAAGAGAGATTTTTTGGATGAAGCCGTTTTAAGGGTCTTTGTGTAAAAAGTGCGTCTGTGCCACGAGAATATATATCTTTAGGCAATATTCTCAGTGAGACTAAGCGAACGAATGTTAGTATATAACGCTAAGCCAATTCACACTAGTGCGCTTGAGACGCAGTCAGGGCGTACCTCGGTGCTCTTCGGATGAACCCGCAGGCTTTAGCCGCACCCCGCTCCCAATCCCTTGAGACCTCAAGGTTACCGACAAAGTCAGTTGAGGCGAAACAGTGAGCTTTGCTCACCGGTTCACGACGACAGTCGTGTGAGGACCGGGCCAGGCGGAGTTGACGCAGTAAACGTAGTAGGGTAAGTTATTGTAAACATTGCCGAGTTGACTTTCCCCTTTTTAATAAAATCAGCAGAGTCAATATTGCCTGTAGAATTCTGCAGCCATCTCTGGTGGTGTAGGATTAATTATGGTCTCTGATCCCGTCTCGAATCCTGCCCAGGTTGTCAGTCTTGGTGTCACTTCTATGTGAAAATGACCCTTCTCTGTCATATTATGAAGATAGTAATTGTAAGAGCAGCCGAGCTCCTTGAGTCTTGAAAGAATATGCACCATGACCTCAGAAAGGTCACTGATCTCTTCTTGGGCCAGTTCTTTGAAATGAAGTATGTGCCTTTTAGGCAAAACCATCACCTCGAACGGAAACCTCGATGCATAAGGACAGAAAGCGACAAATGAACTGTTCTCCATCACTCTCCTGTCAGAGTCCTTTTCCTTCTCGATTATCGAGCAATACGGGCAGAAATTATATCCTGATGCTGCTTTTTCCTTCTTCTGGATTATCTCAGGAATTATATTGTAACCTATCAGCTGGGTGTGGGTGTGCTGTATCGAGCATCCTCCTTCTTTTCCATGGTTCTTGAATATGAGTGTGTATCTTATCCCATCGATCTTCTCAAGCTCTCTATACCTCTGACCAAAGACATTGAGGATCTCGGTATATTCATCCTGGTTTAAGTCCCAGAGCGCTTTTTTGTGGTTGTCTGTCTCGACTATTATCTCCTGTTTTCCATAGCCGTCAGAATGCGTGAAGAACTCGTTGTCTGTCTGGATCTGCATCCTGCCTTCAAGCCGAAATGCGCTGAACTTGTTCGGAAACACCCTTATCTTCCAGCCACCATCCTCTTTTTCCAGCCTGTAGATCTCTGTTGGTGTGGTGTGCTCGTTTCCTGGGCAGAAGAAGCAGTCCTTTTTGCTCACACACTTCTCCTTCTTAGGTTTTTTGAACTGGTCTGGTCTTTTTGCGCGCTCTGTCGCTATCACCACATACCTGTCCATTATATAATCCTTTCTCAGCTCAGACATGCTAATCTTCCTGCTTTTTTATGGCCTTGTTGTGAGCCTCGATATAGTTTGAGATAAGCTCTTTCCAGTCAGCTAGTTCTGAGAGCTCTTTTGAGCGCAGCTTCTGCATGACCCTGTCCTTGTGCTTGTTCCTGGTGTAATCATGCAGGACCTTTGTGAAGTCATCGACAGCCTGATCATCGCTTCTGTCCTGCCTTTTGAGTATGAAGAGTCCTCCTTTTTTGAGGTCTGCCTTCTTTTCCATGAACTTCCCGAATCCTGAGAGGTCCGTTGTCACAGCAGGCACCCCAAGCGCGTTTGCCTCAAGAGGCGTGTAGCCCCACGGCTCGTAATAGCTCGGGAAAATGCCCAGGTGACCGGCAGTTATAGCGTCATAATATTTCAGGTCCATCAGGCCGTCTGCTCCGTCCAGATAGACCGGGTAGAAGATGACCTTGACCTTGTCTTCCTCCCTGTTCTGAAGTCCGCTCTCATGGAATGCCCTGATTATCTGATCTTCATTCTCGTTGAACAGGTTATGGGTAACAAGAGAAGGATTGCCTTTTGCCTCAAACTTCATCATCAGCTTCTTTATGTCATTTAGGAACTCTTCAGAGAAAAGCGATCTCTTGTTGATATCGTTTCCATGCATCAGATTGAGCACGATCTTTGTCTTTATGCTCTCAAGGTTGCGGTCAATCAGGTCGAACATCTTCTCATATTCATCAGCATTCTCAAGTATCTCGACCTTTATCCCGTTCACTCCTGCGGGGACGAAGAAGAATGAGATGACTGTCTTGTTTGAGTTCTCCTTCTTCATCATCTCGTTCATCCTCCCCAGCGACTTTATGAATATGTCAATTCCCTTGTTCTTGAACTCATATCTTCCGATTATGAAATAGAAGAGGCTTTCTGAGAGGTCGAACTTGTAGTAAGGAAAGAAATATGATGCGCAGAACTCCCTCATGTGGTCACGTAGCTGCTGGTGCTTTATGGCAAGCTCTTCCCATGAAGGGAATTTTTCGATATCAAGGCCGTTTAGGACGAGGATGTCTGCGGGCTTTCCGAAGACCGCTTTTGCCTCCATGGATGTGGTCTCACTCACTGTGGTGAATGTGTCTGCAGTGTATGCACAGGCTTTCTCTGTCAGGAACTTGTCCTGCACTCCTGAGTTGTATGCCTCTTTTTGCGGGTCAATATCCTTTACCATGCTGTAGAGGTCTGCTCCTGAGCCAGCCAGGGCGCGGCCCAGCATTGTCGCGTGGGTGGTGAAGACTGTCGGGATTTTCGGGTCCATCTTCTTTTGGAAAAGTAGGGCAAGGCCTGCAAGCCATTCGTGGAAATGAGTAACCATCTTTTTCTTATAGCTTTTCCGAATCTTTGTTATGAGCTTTGCTGCTGCATAGCTCCAAAGCATCGGCTCTTCAAAATCCCAGTGCGAGGCGATGGAATCTATCCCGTAATCCCTGTAAAGATCTCCTTTGAGCCTGTCTTTTTCTTTTATTATGTTATGGAAGTCTATCAGTATTACTGATGGCTCTCCCTTGGTTATCCATTTTCCGAAATAGCAGATTATCCCTTCTTTTGCAAGATCATCAAAGATATCCCTGAGATAGTCGGGCGGAGCCTTGGGCTGAACCTCGAATTTTGCCTTGTCCTGAAAATAAGGACCTATCAGAAGATAATCCTCATAATTCTCAAGCATGCGCTCGACCTTTGACTTCACGACAGTGTAGATTCCGCCTACCTTGTTGCAGGCTTCCCAGGACACCTCAATACATAAATCTGCTTTGGCTTTTACCATTTCATGATATATACAGCATCTGGGGTTTATAATACTTTTTGTACTACCCAGGAGTTTATAATCGTTCGATTCAAACAATATGTTGCAGTATTTTGGTAATATTTAATAATGAGTTATACAATCTTTTTATATAAAGATGAAGCAGCGAAAGATTACATTCATCAATATCCGCAAGCCTCTGAAGAGAGATATCAACGAGGAACTGCAATGGATCGGGAATTCTTTGGGCCTTTTTAATCTTCGAGACAAGGACAAGAGCTGCTATCGAATATTCATCGAGATCCTGAAAAGCACGCATCATAAGAGCGGGATAACGTCTGATGAGCTTGCGTTCAAACTGAACCTTTCCCGGGGGACTGTGGTGCATCACATCAACAAGCTCATGGATTCAGGTATCGTCACGACCGAGCATAGCAGGTATCTGCTGCGCGTGGATAACCTTTCCTCTCTCATAGACGAGATCGAGCGGGACATGAGAAGGATGTACGATGATCTGAAGGACATCGCGCGGGATATCGACAAGAAGCTGGGAATATGAGTCATTTTGTTCTCTTAAAGTGATACTCAAAAAAGCATACACACGACTTAAGTCGTATGTCTTTACTTTTAGTCGAAATCCTCTTTAGGAAAATCACAACTTTAGTTGTGAGAGGATTTCATTTCTGAGTTAGGCTTGATCTGTATCGACTAGCTTAGGCTAAGTCAGAATCAAGGTGCTGATCATCTTCGAGGCAAATAAAGATTTGCGAAGCTATTGAAAATTCGAGCTATAAGATTGAATGCGGCTCGGATCTGGAATGATTAGCACCACAAACTTGACTTAGACACTAGCCAGTAATTTTTTTATACTTTTAGTTCATTCTTCTATAAAAGAATGCGAGATGGTCTGAAAACATATGGATTCAGGAGCCCAGAGATGGGTCCTGTTGTCCTTTACCTTGATCCCGAAGTAGAGAAAGATGGGACGTTGTTTGACAGAATCGTATCTTCTGTGCTTTGGAAGGACTATTGCCCGGACTTTGCAATGCCTGGCAGATCATGCTATTTTGTTCCAAAGAAGGCCATTAGTACAGAATTTGGACCTGTCGGATCTGTACAGGCGAAGGGCATCTCGAATTTCGACGGAAATGATGCTGCTCCTCCGTCAATTGATGATTTCTACGTGGGCAACGGCTCGATGATGGATCATCACTTTGATGAGAACGGAGACCGAAGGATAGATATCACGCTTATCGATCCGCTCGGCGGGATGCAGGTTGATTCATCAGAACATGAGGACGATATTGTGCATGGTCTTGATACCCTGGGTTTTGGATATCCTGTCGCTCTTGGATTTGGGGTCTATGTGGAACAGAGGTTCATGCCGAGATATTTTCCTTTTGATGAGAAGAGATTTGCTCTTGCTATGGCAAATTCTGAGAAGATATATAATATAGGTTATGCTCAGATGGAAGAGCAGCAGCTGGGTATGATGTTTCTTGGCCATCAAAGTAAAGAACCGATGAGACTTTCTGATTGTGAATTGGAAACTGATGTGCAGGAGCGGATGTATCATATGGCAGGAGAACAGCTTAGGTTAATGATAGAGTCCGGCGTTGTCCATAGGCATCCTCATCCAGGAAACATGTCATATCAGGAAGGGAAGCTATGCTATCATGATTTTGGTTCTGCTCTTAGGACCGAAGGCCTTAGCCCGGCACAGATCGCAGGGTATGCAATGAACATAATCGACCTGTATTTTATGAAATCAGAATCGCTCATATATAGGGAGCTTAACAGAATGAGCAAAAAGAAGCGGGAGTTCATGACCAAGGCAATGATCATGATGTCTCCGGATGGTGATCCACAAGGACTGATGGTACAGGACCATGCCAGAAAATATGAAGCTTTCATGACCGGCTTTTTTGGTCGTCATGGAAGACTGACTCATGAGCTATGTTCTATCTTCAATCATGTTGGATTCAGTTCGAAAAATCCCATGAGATGCCTTGAAGAGATTGCTGAGGATAATGTTTTTTCTGTCGGGAAAAGGCAGGGCGGATGGCTTGAGAAAAGAGGTGCCTGGAAATACTTCAGGAACTGTGTCAGGCCAATGGTTCTTGAGCTGGCTGAGAAGAAATGGAAATGATTGTTTTGGGCTGCAATGAAAACATCTGATCCACAGGGTTTGACAGTGCCAAGGCCTGACTCGAACAAGTGAGGCTAATGTGAACTTTGTTTCTTGCCAGCTACCTATTCCTATCTATTCTCCAAGGTAGAAGGGAATCGGTCGAGTGACAATATATAATACTTTCAAATTTCAGGTTATTCGTGAAGGTTTTAACCACCTTCTTGATTTTGGGGCCAAAGACCGTAACCTTTGACGTCCAGCACTATCAAATCCTTCAGCCAGGAGGTTTTCAATCCGGCCAATCAGAATTAATGTCATGATTTTGATCTGTTTTTAAAGATCTCATGAAGTTATATTTATTGGTACAGAATTATTCAAAGAAGAAAAGAGGACTATCTCATATTTGTCCAGAGGGTCATAACCGAACACAAGATTGCTTGTATTTACATCTGCATTCACCCTGTAGCTCAGATTCTTAGGGCCGGTCTGGTTAGCAGTTATATTATAGAGCAGGGTTTCAGTCATAAGACCAGGTACGTTTGTCCAGAAATAATCGAAGATATTCGGCTCGCCTATTTCAGATGCATTGAGGATAAGGGTAGTATTGACAGGATATCTTTCTTCATTTTCGAATATCATTGAGAAATTAACTGATGAATTCTGGCGCATCTGATATAAACCAGAATAGGCAGGGGTATTATTGAATTCAATATTTGAAGTATTGAACTCTGGCAGGTCAATGCTTATATTTGTAGAGTTATAAAGAGTAGAATTGAGTAACTTGACTATTGATTGGTACATAAACATTGGTGGGCTTAAAAACTCAAGATCATAAACATTTGGTATCAAGGAAATATTATAGTATCCCCTGCTTGTTGTATTTGTATAGGATATGATTGATTTATCAGTATTGTTCCTGATTCGGATGCGTGCATCTGAGAGAGTGCCATAGCTTGAATTGACATTGCCGAAGAGTGAAAGATTAATACTTATATTCTTAAAGGAAACATTCATTACAGTCCCGTTTAAATTTATTATAGTCAGATTAACCCATGTCATATAAACAGGAGACTCTGTAGTAAGATTTGTATTGAATAAGATAGAATTGTTTGCAGGGATATCTAAACTCCATGCGACATAACCTAAAGGATCAGAATAATCTACCATGCCCGGCTTTGCTCCTGAAAATTTGAAATGCTGCGGCATATAAGTTATATTGACAGAGAAATTGGCATAATCTGAACCGTTTACAGTGATATTGACATCCAATGAGATATTCTCTCCCTGTACTACATAGTCTTGTTTAGCAGAAAATAATATTTTGGAGATATTGAATGAAAAAGGCTCTGTAGCAGGATCTATTGTCTGCACAATCTCATAACTCTCTATTATCTCAGTGCCATTATCAACACTGAGATTGTTGTATGTGAATCCTGAATTGTTGGCAGTCATATTGACATATATCAGTATTGTCCCACCTGCAGTTATATTATTGAACCACGAGATCATATTGCCAGTGATATTATCATAGGATGGATAAGAGCTGTTATAGTAAAGATACGTGGAATTGAAAAGATCAATGATGGTCATGTTCACAGCATCCTCTGTTCCGTTATTTGTTATATTTAGCAGGAATTCTGCGACCTGGCCTTCTTTCACAGATGCATTCAGTTTTTGCTTATGGACGATTATCTGAGGTTCTCCTGATGCTGGGTTGATTGTCAGGTTGAGTTGGCCTTCGGAAAACAAATAGCCAGAGGAGTTTTCCACTCTGACACGATGCTGAGGATCTCCTGAAACAAAAGCAGTGACATTCACACCAATCGAGATATCCCCACCAGCACCAAGATTCATCCACCATTCGACCGAGCCATTGGTAAGCATTGTGAAATTAGAGATATTCCATTGGAGCGAAGCACTTGTGATATTCATGTAATTCTGGTCGAACATATAGATTATGCTGATATTATCTGCATCAGTGGTTCCATCGTTGGTCAGGTTGATCCTAAATTCAGCTATCTGGCTTTCCTGGACTGATGAATTTATATCATCCAGCATAAGATCCAGTGATAGATTTTCAGAAGATTCTTCAATCTCACCAACATGGATTGTCCAATTAAGATAATCCGGCCCGATGCAATCCCGAAATTCAAGATAATAACTGCCATTATCAGTAAAATCATACTTGGTTTCTGTAGCGAATCTTCCCCAATTACCAAATTCATTGTCTATCTCTTTGAAAAAAGTATCATTCACAGATATATTCATCCTGGTACCGCCCATCTTGATCATTATATAATACATCCCTGGACTGATTGCAGTGGTGCAGTTGCCAAGCCAGCATTTCCAGTCGATAGTTGCCTCAAACCATGAAACATTTTGTTTTGCGATCCAGACATTATCTATTATACCTGAGCCGTTTTGTGCAGGAATATCTGTATTATTCCATTCGCACCATCCTGAACTGTCATAGATCCACCTGCAGCCTGATGCATCTGACATGCTCGCAGAAGAGTTCAGGCAATCTGTTTCAGAACCGCATGCACTGCATTCATACTGACAGGTATAAGGTCTTTTGCAGTCTCCATCACCAGAATAAAGATCCATATCCCATTCACATATATTTGTATTTTCACAAGCTGTCTGATTGAAGCAATCCCAGCAGCGGTCATCTGAGCAGTTTCTGACCCTGCTGCACTCCATAGAACCAGAAACATTTACTACAGCACATCCGACAAGCTCGCATTCAGTCTTGTTGTTGGTCACTATTGCCTCAGCATTACAGGCCCAGCAGTAGTCATCGCTGCAGCTTGATTCGCACCATGATGCATATTCTGTTATATTCCATTGGTTGCAGAAATATGGGCCCTCGAGGCACTGATTGGTCTTGTTGCACACCTCTACACTGCAGTCATCTGCGCACCACTTATACTCATCACCTTCACATATGTTATCACCGCAGTATCCCATCGAGCAGTCAACACTGCAATCACCTGATTCATATTCTTCTGAAAAGCAGTATCCATTCCCGCACCACTCAACGTATAATGTGGCTTCTAGGTCCTCGTCTATCTTTCCGTCACAGTCGTCATCCTTGTTATTGTCTATTTCTTCATCAATGCATACCTCTATGGTTTGCCCGTCACACATATAAGGAGAGAAACCCTCGCAGTCATGGTCATTGTCAAGGGAATCTCCAGCTGTGGCATAGGTATCAACCTCATAATGTGTTTTCAAAGACCCGACAACACTCGAATTTATGCTGCCGAAACCTGAGATATTGACAAAATTGGAAGAATACCATTTGGATGAATTAGCTGTCGCCCTGATGACAAGATCATATATCCCGTCCTCAAATCCAGGATAGAGGTCCTGGAAAAAAACATAATTATCACCTGAAGATGAAAGATTCCTGTACCTTGTTGATTTCCCGCTCCTGGCAATCATCATGACAGTCATGTTTTCAATATCTTCAGGACCTGAGTTATATATTGAAACGTTCATCCGTAGTTTCATGTTGTCAAGGTCAGTGCTGGGAGAAGTGATGTTATATAAAGTCTGGGAAAGAAAACCCATCAGGTTGATTCTCACAAAACTTACATTTATTTCTGCATCCTGCTGGAAATTATAAGGTTCAGTCTTCATGGACCATGTACGGACGCCATAACTGCCATATGGATAGATCCGTTCGATGATGATCGATTTTTTCCCTTTCGGGACCAGCAGGCTGAAGTAGCCCTCTAAATCTGTCTCTGTCTCTGAATTTCCAATTCTTACTACCATATCATAGCCAGGAGTCCCGGTTGAATAACTTATATTTCCGCTCACATTCACCAGATCATCTGTAACCTCTACCTCAGTTACAAATACCTCCTCCCAATCCGACTGATCGATATTTGTCATATCAGACGAAAGCTTAAGTACCGGCATGCCGAGAAGATATGTGCCAGGCTCCCTGGGACTCAGGACCTTGAATATAGCGCCGGTTTTGCCGGGTTGCAGATCATCGAGGAAGATTCCACCCTCGATCATCCAGCTCTTCTGTATATCAGGATTATCCTTGAGAAAGAACGAACCATACTGGACCTTGTATCTGGAGGAGTTTTCAGTTGTGACATTCACACTGATGAGACTGTTGGTATTGACTCTCGAATCTGTGGTGATATTTGAATAGCTGCTCCTGCCGACGACATGGATTAAGCTATGGAAGGTATGGCTTTCTGAATTCTGGTCCCTGACAACAATGAAAAGCGAAACGATCTCATTAGGAGTAGATATAGTTGCATTTTGTGAAGGATCAAATACTGTGCTGTTTATGGTGTAATTCACAGACATTGTACCATTGATGAAACTGATTGATTCATTATGCCTGTATATAATATATTTGGCCCTGTTTTCCTGATCCATGAAAGCTTCAAAGACTTCTATTGTACCATTCATTAGGTTTTTATCTTCATCATAGATAGTAAGATCCACATGAACAGTATCATTTACAAGATAGATCTGTTTTTCAGTATATGCATATATTTCAGCAGAACTGACGATAAAATCCTGCTCAAAATAAGTCTTGCTCTCAGAACCATCATCAATAAATGATCCACCGCCGCCGCCACTGCTTGCAGTGGCTGTCTCATTGTCTCCTTCAAAAACAGGGAATGCTTTTATATAATATTCTCCTTTTGGCATAGGGCATAATTCCAGCTCAGCGGTTCCAAAATTATCTGTCCAGACAGACATCAAATTGTAAGAACCTGACAATCCTGAACTGCCCTCAGGAGCTGCATCAACAACCTGACAGTCAGCACCACCAAGAGAATATATATAATCATCATAGCCATCTAAGTAATGGAATACTAACACCTCTAGTTTCTGGCTTATGGGATTTCCTAATCTATCACGCGTATTGATCGACAATAAAATATTCTCATTCTCCTTGTACCTGTTCTTCATATCTACTGAAAGACCCTTTCCGCCTAGACTGATGAAATAATTTACGTCCTGCTCGTAATCTGTTCCGGACATATTGCAAATAGCGCTTCCCTGAACAAGATACTGCCCTGGAAGCGTAGGTGTCCTGTATTCAAACTCAGCCTCACCTGATGAATTGGTCTGCATCGACTTGTTGATGTATTTGACTATTTCCCAGTCTTTTTCACTGTATATCCAATCAAATGATATATCACACCCTTCAAGATCCGTGGCATTCAGATATGATGTTTTCACCCACACATCCTGCATAGAATTTGGCTCAATATTTTCAGTCCTCTTGGATATTGCGACATGAAATTTCTCCACCTGCACAAATAACCAGCTATTGACAGTTGTTTCATTATCAGAATAACTGAAAACAAGTTCATATCTCTTTCCTGCAGAAAGGTTCAGCTCATCAGGATTAAGATTGAAGATTGCTCGTCCAGGTTTCTGAATGTCCATATTCCAGTTATCAGGTTCCTGGGGATAGAAATCATACCTGCATTCACTGCTGTAATTGTCATAGAAGCATCCAAGCAGTGTGCAATTTGAATAATCCCCGTAATGAAGACTGCAGTGCTCGCTTAGGTTCTGACAGTCGCTTCCATTCCAGCCGCATCCTTCTTCAGAAGTACAGGAAGTCATATTGCTCAATCCACTGCACAAAACACCTGGTCCGGGAATCATCCAGTCTGGAAAAATATTAGTCGTTGCATTGATACCAAGCCTGGAAATGTTCCTGGAACTGAAATTCTCAAGATTTTTTATCGCTGTCAATCTGACAGTCTTGTTTTGAAGCGGTCCAAACCACGGTTCATCGTAATCACACCCACTAACGCAGAATGGATCGTCTCCCTCTCCGAATAATTCTGCATAGATTGTGAAGTTGACACCAGATACTACATTACCATCCATCCATGAATCTATCTCAACTCCAGAACCCACAGTGAAATACTTGTATATCCATTCATCATATCCTTCAGACCGACTGAATCTGATCTCCATAGTATATCTTCCTTCCTCATTTGGTGTGATGAAATACATGTAGAGTTCGCCCTGCGAATTATTCTTGAGCTCTAAACCATAATAATGGGATTCAGGCCCCCAGATATTTTCAAGTGTCGCCTCGTCAGCACCAGTGACTTTGACAGTGTAGTTCTGGTCCGAGAATATGAACACAGGCTCACCCCCTGTACCATCGACTATATAAGCAGCTGCGCTTTCCTTATCAGAAAGCTTGAAGCTTGACCATCCTGTTGAATCCTGGCTCGTCTCAAGGTCCATCGAGAAACGAAGCTCGATCTCGTGCGGATGAGAGATATTAAGAGCAGATTGGTTCATGACTTGCATCTCGATCAGCGCTTCACCTGAAGACACATCAAAACTGGCGTTGCTTATTCCGAATACAGCTGTGTCGATCTCCTCCCTGAGCCAGGTCATAGGATCAACTTTATAGATCCTTGATATTTCGACAGACCCATTCTCTTCTATAGGCGTTCCATCAAAATCCCTTGCTCTTACATTTATCTCTATGGTATCTGTCATTGCATATTCCCATTCAAGAGGATAGGCATCGACCTTATAGGACCTGACACCAAAATCAAACCAGACCGCCTGTCCCCCTAAATTTAGTCTCCCAGAATATTTTCCTGTTGAAAGATTAGCTTCAGAGATATCGATCGTGAAAGTGACATCTCCGTTCTGATTGGTCTTGTTTGCAGGATTGAAGCTGTAATTGCCAGAAAGTTCGATTTCTGTCGGCGTTGCGTTCCATTCATCTGGCATCTTTTCAAAAGCGCTCAACGAAACTGTGATATTGGGCTCAGATGTTCCTGATTCTTCCACATGAACGTCCAGCAGGTAGTCATCTGACCAGGTGTAGTCCCATTTCTCCTGGTGGGTAAAGATATCAAGATTATCATTTCCTTTGACGTAGAAATCAAATCCCATGACTTTCCAGTAATTTCCTTTAGACACATTTAGTTCTCCGTGGTAATTGCCTGACAGCCAGGGCGTGCTTACATTGAATGACAGTTCGCTTCCTAAGAGTTTGGTTGCAGAAATGAGGTCATTTCCCCATGGATCCTCAATGAACTCAAGATCAACAGAATCAGGAGTGACCTTTGTCCATGAATTGATGACATCCCTGAGCTCTATATTAATCCTTACAGTCTCTCCAGTCTTGTATTCCCACCGGTCATTCCACCACCAAGCATCGTACTGCTTTTCAAATATATCTATGAAGAAATATCTTTTAGGAGGATCAGTCGATCCATCGAGCAGGACAAGCTCGACATCATGAGGGCCGAAATCAAGCCCCAGATAATCAGTCAGATTGAAGCTGAAGCTCTTGTTTGCCCAACCGGTATTATGGGTGGTAAGGTTTGACCAGTTCTTTTTGACTCCAGTAAACAGGTTCTTGATGCTCATCAGGATTGTGGCATTGGATAGGTCCGACTCGACTCCAAAAGTCAGGTTGCGGCTGCCGTTTAGGACATATCGGTTTTCATCATAAGGCCAATAGACCTGGAATCCGGTCTCAGTAATCCTTATTATATCATCTGTGCCTGCATTCTTTCTTGCTTCCCATTTGGTATTTCCGTAAGAATAAAGATATTTTGATGGGTGATGAAACGTCAGGTTCAGGCTTGTGTCAGATTCTGTGATGGGTATTGGAGCAAAAGCCTCCTTGTCAGTGAAACTGTCGATTACCCAGAAATATGTGCTCACAGAGCCGGAGTATGAAAGATTGAACAATACATTATCATTGACCTTTGCATTTTCAGGAGAAGATATGTTGACCGGCTTTACTCTGACATCAAAATAAGCATTGCGCCAGTACACCTCTCCACCATCTACTATCCTGATACCTGCAGAATAGAATCCATTAGAAAGACCAGAAAGATTCAAAACAGCATCCTGGCCAGACTGATTTTCAGAACCATCCACAGAAAAGAACTCAAAGTTGTCATTGTTCTGATAACACTGAAGATAATGGATAGGAGAGGAAAGACCATCTGTTGTAATGTTTAATTTTACAGAGGTTTGGTTGACAATAGGGTCTACAGTGATTGAAATGTTTTTCTCTATCCTGAAATAGACTGCATTCTCATGACCTGGGTTCTCAGCAATCGACATAAATACAAGATAATCGCCTTTAGGAAGAGAATAAGGCTCAAGGTCAACAGTCTGATTCCCGTCTCCGGATGCGCTGAAAGTAGTGCCTATGGCGGTCGAGTTTCCAGTCCACAGATTTTCTATTCTTGTGATGTTTACAGTTCCTGATGCATTCTGCCATCCCTGAGAAGAGATAGAAAATACAGTATAGTTTATGTTTATGGTGTCATTCTGGTTAAAATATGGCTGATCAAATGGATGGATATTCAGATAAGGAGCTATGACCTCGAACCAGAGTTTCCTGGTCCTGATCTCATCTGAGAGAGTTACAGAGACTTCGACAAGATATTCGCCAGGTTCAAGGTCATTTCTTAATTTCAGCTTTCCTGAAGAATATGAATAGTCTACATCCTGCTCAAGGCCTTCCTTATCCATGACTGCTGCCTCTACACTAATACTTCCTGTCGCTGTTATGTTCAGAGTGATGCTTTCACCTATATTGAATACAGAGTCAGAATCATTGAAGACAGCATCAACATTGAAAGGTACAATCTGAAATTCCGGTTCTCCGAATCCGACAATAGTATCAGTGACGCCTTCCACAGATACAATAGGAGCATATTTTCCAGGATTATAATTAGAAGCAGATAGAGAAAATTCCGCGATCCCGTTTGATGCCGTGTTAACTGTCCTAAAAAGGCCAACACTAGCCCAGGTATCCAGATTCAATAGACCAGTCAAATTCACCTGAGTATTATTTTTAGGAGTATCGTTCTGATAGGTTACCTTCACATCTATGCTTATGCTGTCTGTTGAAGAGAATCTCTTATCTTCATCATTGACTGTGATTATCACCTTGTCCTCTACGATCTGAAATCCAAAGCCCTGAAAAACTGAACTCCCGTTATATCTTGCCCTGATTTCCGCAAAATAATGTCCTGGACGAAGAGCCTCTGGTGGACTGATCGAGATATTGGAGTTACCTCTAATATTTGTAAGACTGGCATTGTAAGAGGTATTGGCTATATAAGACCAATCCCTGGTCCTGATAAGTCTCTCCAAAGAGACTTTGGCACCTTCCAGAGGATTGCCTGATTTCTCTAGACTTACAGTGGCCTCTATGTCGTCAGTAGATGAGAACTTGCTGTTTTTCCTGACCGCAATCGTTCGGATATTAAGATTTCTTATCTTAAAATAACCATCTCCGAATCCAGTCTTGCCATCATTGGTTTCTGCTTCAACCCCCAGAGGATAGAATCCAGACTGTGTAGGAAGATCGCCGTCAGAAAGATTAAGAACAACAGATCCAAAGCCGTTTGAGATTGAAAGATTGATTGGTCTGAAGAATTTTCTCCTGATTGTCGCTTCACCATCTGCTGAACTGGTCAGATTCAGGGAAATATTTATCGCATCACCTGATGAGAATACCTCCCTTTCCTGACCGGACTCATCGAAAGTCGATACAAGGACATTAAAATCAGATATCCCGAACCAGCCTTCAGATTCCAAAGAATCACCGTCTGCATCGATGACGGTATAATCTAGTCTGTATATACCAGAATCAAGTTCAGGAGGTGTGACATTATAGACCATCTTGCCGTTTGCAGCATCACTTAAGTTATTGTTGACTACAACCTGAAAATTTTTTGTCTCAAAGCCAGTTTTTTCATTCATGATATTTTTAAAACTGAAGATAAAATCTGTCAGGTCTGCCTCCGTGCTGGAGCCGATATCAAAAACATTTATTTCAGTAAGAAAAGTAGAATTAGGTGGATGCACAAACTGGAACGCATTCTTCTGGTTTTTTATATCCATAAAAGAGATATAATTCTGCACCCAGAACCACCTTGTTCTTGTGGCTGTTATATTGGAATCGAGCACGACCTGGGCTTCTGCAAGATAATCCCCTGATTGCTGAGGTGCATTGAATTCAAGGTATGCCGATGTCTGATTCGAAATGGTTTTATTGGAGGCTAGTTTCTGGTTCCCTTCATCATCGTATACAGTCAGCAAAAGAAGGCTCATCTGTTCATCTGATTCTATGTTGATCTTTGATCTCTCACCTGGTTTGAAATGATTCCTGTGGTTTTCATATACATCAGAAAGCTCCATGTATACCTCATTATTCATTATCTCGAAGAATTCATGCCCTTTGCCTTTTTTGCCTGAAGAACCTGCATCCACCTCGAGCACGTACCAGCCATCAGGAAGCGCTGAAGAAGAAGGCACGCTCATATTGAATATTGAACTGTATCCAGAATCCCCATGAGCAGAGACATTTATTCCAGAAACATCATAAGTCCTGCCCTCTGACTCAAGTTCAAGTGAATAGCTAAGATATTCATGCTCAATAAGAGTGCCATCCTCAAGGTTTCTGACGATTATCTCAAATTCAACTGAATCTCCGGTATGATATGATTTTTTGCTGACAAGTTCAACATCAACATCAAGCCCAAGCACAGTGAAGAAGCCTTTTATGACCTGTCTGTTGCCAGAAGCATCCTCCATTATGAACCTTACATTGTATTCACCGCCTGTAAGCTGTAGAGCAGACCCTGTCTGGGTTAGGTTAGTGTCCCCGAAATATATGCCGTTCTCTTCTGAGAATAGGACTGTTTTCTGAGCACCAGAAGGCTCAGTCACAGTTGCAGTAACAGAGGCGTTTCTTATGTTTTGACCTTGAGAAGTGCCCTGAACCTCAAAATACACAATATCGTCAGGCTTGAAGACATCAACGTGCTCCTCGCCTTCGCTATCTGTTATTTTAAAAGACATAAAGAATTTCGAGACATATACATTGAAGCTTTTTTTGTTGTCAATGACTATTATATAATGTCCGGCCTTGACAGGGAGATTGATGATCTCACTTATGCCGCTGACACCATTTCCAAAAAGAGATTCGATCTCAGTCCCATTCTCATAGAATACTGAATAATTGAAGCTGTCTGATGATAGTGTTGAACCTAGATACTTGTTGACTGTAAAATTTAGTTCAGGGTCGCTATAGGGAAGGTCAAGCGATTCTGCGATAATCTCATATCTGGCTTTTTGGGAAACAGGATAGACCCAAAAGTTCAGTGACATGTTCGAACTAGAAGTATATGCTGTGACCCTGTGGCTGCCCGAGCTAAGATTATTGATATAGTGTTCAAAATAACCTGCATCAGAAGTCGTGATCACAGAAACATTTGAGGTCACAGTATCATATACCGAAAGATTCGTGTTATTCATCCCAGACTGGCTATCATCCAGAAGATATCCGTACACTTTTGCAGATTCTCCATCTGTATACTCATAATTATTGAGATTGACAACCAGGATCTCAGCACCTGCAGAAAAGGAAAAGACGACGATCAAGATTGATAGGATTAACAGATAAGAAAAAGTAATCCTTGAATCCGGCAGATTCTTCTGCCCTAACATCTCTTCCCCCTCATTTTAGATGTATAACCACAACTCTACTGCTTCGAGTTTTGGGCTTTGCAAATTCAAGCGACATTCAATCTTACATCTTCTGTCCCAAGACCGAGTTATTAAGCTTGAATTTGGAACAATCTAAGCAAAAATATCAAGATTATTTCCCCAACAACAGTATACCCCTTCAAAACTATACTTTTTATTTGTCAATGACTATTCACTTAAATAATTTTTGATATATTGATCATGGGTACTTTTGCTGGCCTTTTTGAAATTTTTAGCATCATTGAAGTCAAAATTCCTTGATTTATTCGAAATCAGAGTACATCGCGAGGGGAGGCTCCCGAGTTTGGTTAGTAATTCACTAGCCAAACTAGCAAGA
>CAYMIF010000017.1:0-35850 GCA_964390375.1 uncultured Methanosarcinales archaeon | reverse complement strand
ATCGACCTAAAGGTCGGGGAATTAGACCCAAAGCTCACATTCGTTCGCTATTAAATTAGGTTATACTCATATTGACACTGCTGAAATTTATGGTGGTAGACACACTGAAGAATTGGTTGGCAAAGCGATTGAAGACTTTGATAGGAAAGAATTATTCATTACAAATAAAGTCGCTAAAGAACATCTCAAATATGATGATGTGATTACCTCTGCTAAAAATAGTCTTAAAAGACTTGGCACAGATTATATTGATCTTTATCTCCTTCACAGACCTAATCCTGATATTCCTATCAAAAAAACAATGGAAGCAATGAATTATTTAGTTGATAATAAAATCATTAGATTCATTGGTGTTAGTATGTTCAATATTGAACAGATGCAAGAAGCACAAAAGTATTCTAAACATCCTATTGTTGCCAACCAATTAAAGTTCAATCTTTGGAAAAAAGCAGATGTCAAAACCATAAAATATTGTCAAGAAAATGATATTATGGTAATCGCTTACAAACCATTTGGTAGAGGATTGATAGATACTGAAAAAATATCTTTAATTCAGGATTTATCTAAAAAATATAATAAAACTGAGGGACAGATTATATTGAATTGGACTATTTCTAAACCCAATACTGTTGCTTTATTCAAAGCCACAAGTATAAAACATTTAAAAGAAAACAAAGATATTTTTGATTTCAATTTAACTGATGAAGAAAAACAGAAAATTGATGCCTTAGTCACTTCTTTATGACGGGCAAATCTCGACTTTGCTTCGCAATCCCTCCCACTACGTAGTCGGGAGAGAGTTTAACAGGGCTTATGTGCAATAAATTTAGAGTCCTAACAATTTTCAAAGGGCAGAATTATTTCAAAACAATTATAAATGATTAACATTACATTCATCATATGGCAAAAGATATGAGAAAACTTGTAAGATCAGGTTACAATGAAGGTCAATATGATATTACTTATGCAAGAAATAATGGAACACCCGAAAACTTTGAAAAAGTTTTATGCGATGAGTTAATTTCCAGGATTAAACCTAAATCTAAAGTTCTTGACCTAGGTTGTGGTGTTGGTTTGCCATATGATAAATATTTTATAAAAAATAATCTTTCAGTTACAGGAATTGATATTTCCGAGAAACATATTGAACAAGCTAAGAAGAATGTCAAAACTGCAAAATATTTAGTAGGCGACTTTTTTAGTAAAAATATCAAAGGTAAATTTGATGCGATAGTTTCATTCTATGCAATATTTCATATTCCCAGAACTGAACATAAAAAATTACTTGAACATATTCATTCTTTACTAAAAAAAGATGGAATTATTCTAATTACGTTAGGAATAGATTCTATGAAATGCGATGTAAATGATAATTTTGCAGGTGCTCCAATGGCTTGGAGTTCTTATACTGTTGAAAAGAATAAAAAGCTTGTTCAAGATTCTGGTTTTGAAATATTAGTTGCCGCAGAAGATTATAGAACTGAGAGACATTTATGGATTTTAGCAAAAAAGAAATAATTCTGCCTCTATGTGTTTTTTGATGTATCGCATACGCTCCTTTGACGGACTCTAAATTTACTGTCCCTTCGGTCGGTCGACTTGCAGTCTCCCCACATAACAAAGATTATACGACATATTACTCGGCGGTTCACTTTAGAAAGATTTATAATTATTAACAATCTAATCTAAATATTATGAGAAAAAACCTAATATCAATTATTTTTGCAATCATTTTTATTACATTAATGTCTTCATCTGTCTTTGCATCAATGGCGATGCCCAGATATGGGATAAATGAGCAAACAAAAGAATGTTCAGAATTCTTTATGGGTGATGAATGTGTAGGTTGCACATTTCCAGACGGTTGGCAAATGATTGAAGAATCACAATGTCCAACTGGCTACAAAGAAATTCAAAAAAATTCAGTTTGCACACCCAGAAAAAATTCTTTTTGTTGTACTGTTCAACATTCTGGTGCAAGTGGAGATTGTGAAGATGTTGTTGTAAATGATATTGAACAGAAATGTGCTTTTGTTGAAGACATCAATGAATGCGGAAAACTCCCGCAAAATTGGGAACAAGCAGAAGAAACCGAATTTTGGGGTCGAATTTGTCCTTCATTAGAATATGAATGGTTAGAAGATCCATTGAATTGTGAAGCAAAAATAATTGAAAATGATGATAACCAAAAAGACATCATCAATAATGACAAAAAACAAGATTCAAATACTCTTTATTTCTTCGGAATTTTTGCTGTCATCATTATTTTGTTGATAATCTTGTGGTTTTTTATCATAAAAAGAATGCAAAAGTGAACCGCCTGCGTCATACGCTGCGGATTTCTTTCAGAAATCCTTTGGGACGCTGCGCTTTCCTCGATATCGCTCCTCACCCCCGTATAACAAGCATTAGTTTCAATTGTGTTTAAGTTCTATTTCCTTTTAGAAAAAGAAAAAAAAGGGGAGAGTTCCAGTCCTTCGGACATATACACTCGCTACGCCCGAAATATCAATTACTGCTTTATTGGTATGAAATAGATAAACCATACTACCCATAAAGCCCAAGACAATCCCATCCAACCTGATACTGAATATTGAGGTATTGCCATAAAACTCATTAAGCCTAAGAATCCAAGCATCCAGTTTTTTCTAAATTTCTTATTCATCTTATTATGTTCACCAAGAATATCAATGCTAATAGGATAATGCCAACAATCAAAGCAATTATTCCATATTTCTTTGCTTTTTCTTTTGATTCTTTCTCCTTTTTTGTTAATGGTCTTATTTTTCCTTCTTTTCTATATTTCTCTTCCATAGCTTTTCCAAGTAAAAGACCAATGCCTACTCCAATTGCAGGACCTATACCAATTAAGCCCGGATTCCCAGTAGAGTTACTTATTGCAATCCCGACTCCAGAAAAACATGCGATTCCTATAGCCATACCTACGCCTAGAAAATGACCTTCAGGATATTTTTTATTTTTATCAACCATTATAACATAAATACACTTTGAATTTTTTAAATCTATTTATTTACTTGTGGAACTTCCAGCAGTGATCATGCAACAGACACAGGGACAATCAATTTCTCCTTCAATCTCTCCAATATTTATTTCCTCTGCATTACAATTATCATTAAGGGTATTAACAACTCTGCCACCTTCACTTTCACATAATTCTTTCGTTAATGCTGGTTTTTCTGGAACACCTTGCACACAAGTCTTTATACAAATATCTAATGAATCAAACGGAACAACACCATCACATCCACCCCATAAAAATTCCTTGCATTTTCCTTCTTCTTTATCAAAATAATATCTTGTCATTGCCGCCTCACAATTGCCTGGATCTGGCTTAAGGTTGCATGGATGTTCTCCAGTAAATGCACCTTCAACATATATCTGAGATGCAATAATTCTTTCTGAATCCATTATTTTCATTGGGTTTCCGATAACTTGAATATACTTGCCAACTTCAATATTATTTATATGAGATACATACTCCTCTCCCAGATTAGGTATGCTCACTGTAATTTCATAAATCTTACCATTACCTTCAACAGTTATGATTGAACCATCCATTTCTGGTTGAATATATGTTATTTTACCTCGAATTTCCATTGTTTTGATATCAGGACAAACAACAGTGCATTTATTTTCTAGACAAATTGAAGTAAAAGGACATCTTGACTGAATAAGATACTCCATTGGCGTTTCGCAATCCGTATCTTTTTCACAAGTTTCATCAGTCACCTTATCAATCGTATAAGAATCTAAGGTATATCCTTCTGGAAGTGGATGTGTTGTAACTTCAGATACCTCTTTTTGCCCTTCATTGCCAGCAATATTACAATCACCCAACGAAGAATCACATTTTGAAATTTTTAAGAAACTAAGGATAATTAGTCCCAATATACACATACCAATAACGGACATTAACATGATTTTTTTATTCATATACTATTAAGAATACGATTTGTATATAAATATTGCCATAACTTCAATTTATTTTGAAATGATAATCTAATTTACATTATTTTTATTTAAGGAAATCTCTCCAGTCCTTCGGACATTTAGCCTGCTACGCAGAATTTATTGGAACTTAAACACAACTCTTCGGGATTTTTTGGCTTCGCCAAAAACCGCCTTGCAGGCTATCCCTCGTCTTCCTTTCAGTCAGAGAATATAACTACCCTTATATTCAATTTTACATTCAAGAACAAGAAAAAAAACTCCTGTCAAAAAACATTTATATAGATTCAACTTTTCACTTAATTTACTATGATGATAGTTCCACCAAAATTAAAACAAGGCGATGAAATTAGAATAATAGCTCCTGCAAGAAGTTTGCCTTCGCTTTCTGATGATTTAGTTAAATTAGCAAGAGAAAATTTTGAAAAACAAGGTTTCAAAATCACTTTCTCCAAAAATTGTAAAGAAAAAGATATGTTTAATTCATCTTCTGTAAAATCCAGGGTTGAAGATATACACGAAGCATTTTCTGATGAAAATGTAAAAGCAGTTTTTACAGTGATTGGAGGTTTTAACTCAAATCAGATATTAAAATATCTTGATTATAGTTTAATTACGAATAATCCCAAAATACTTTGTGGATATTCTGATATTACTGCTTTGGCAAATGCAATTACTGCAAAAACAGGATTGATTACATATTCCGGTCTGCATTTTTCAACATGGGGGATGAAAAAAGAATTTGATTACAATCTTGAATATTTCAGAAAATGCTTAATTGAAGAAGAAGAATTTAAGATAAAACCTTCTAAAACTTGGTCTGATGACCCTTGGCATAAAGATCAAGAAAATAGAAAACTAATAGATAACGAAGGTTTTATTATTTTGAATAAAGGAGAAGCTGAAGGGACAATTTTCGGCGGAAACCTTTGCACTTTTAATTTACTTCAAGGAACTGAATTTATGCCAGATATTTCTGATTCAATCTTATTTCTTGAAGATGATGATTTTGCAGGAGAAGACTTTGATGTTGAATTTGATAGAAATTTGCAATCTCTAATCCATCAGCCGAATTTTGAAGAGGTTAAAGGAATTGTGATTGGAAGATTTCAAAAAGGTTCAAAAATGAATCTTGAAAAATTGAAATACATAATTGAAACTAAAAAGGAATTAAAAAATATTCCAATTATTGCAAATGCTGATTTTGGACATACTAATCCATTGATTACTTTTCCGATTGGTGGAACTGCAAACTTAAAAGTTGATAATAAAGTTGAATTGACTATTCTTGAACATTAGCTGAAGGGAGATATTTAATTATTGACTCACTTCGGTCGATATTAATATATGTTCTTAAATGTAAAACTCTGAAATTTTCCTTCGGATCTTTGCACTAAATTTCAGCCCTGTAGGGAATTCAACATAGATTAAAACCAACCAAAAAAAAGACAATTAACCGTAAATATGCTTTTGATGTATAAGCAAAGTGTAAGAAGCAGCAACAATAAAAGTCCCAAAGGCCAGGATATAATCTACAATAAGAAACCATACATACACCATAAAGAGGCGTTGGTAAAACCTATGTATTCCCACCACAAGGAAACATCTCTTGCACTTTTTTTTTGTATCCTAAAATAATCTGAGGCCATAATCTGATTATTCCAGTAATTGTTGCAAGTATTCCGATTATTGTTATAATCATATTATATTCTTAACCTATCTAATATATAAAATTGTGGATTTTCGGCCCTGCTTTCAGTAACTTTTTCCTTGAGAGAAAGGTAACTAACATAGATTAAGTTCAATTCGAGCACACTTCTTTTTTAGCTGCTTATTATGTGCTTCCAGATACAAACATGATATAATAAGCAGTCCACCACCAATTAATGTTCTTAAGCTTAGCTGCTCTCCAATAACCAATACATCCAGAATGCTAAACAGAACCCGGCCGCTTCGGACCAAACAAAGTCGTAAAATTCAAGCTCAATTGCGCAGTCCCAATCTATCTACCATCTCGAAGAAGGTTGAATTAGGCTTGAATTTTCAATAACTGAGTTTGTCAGAGCTCCTAGATTTAAAAACCGCGTTCTGATCCATATACTGAACTGGCTCAGAATCAGACTACATTGATACCATATTCAGCCAATTCTTTTTCGAGGTTTTTTATGCCTGAAAACAGAATACCTTTTATTCCGATTTTTTCAGAAGCCATTATATTCTTTTCTTTATCATCTATAAAGATACTTTCATTAGGATTCAGATCAGAATCCTTCAAAACCAGGTCGAAAAGATTCTTACTGGGCTTACGCATCTTTAATTCTGCAGAAAAATATGTCTTTTCAAACAGATCAAGCATCTGCTTGTGTTCATTTTTCAAGATATCGATTGTTGGTTGATTATTGTTTGAGAGTAAGATAATTTTATAGCAAACTTTCAGTTTTTTGACAAGATCTATCATTTCGTGGTTCGGAATTATTGCTTTTTGAAAGATATCTTTCATTTCATCAACTGAAATATTAGTTCCAAATTCATTGTTCAAGTCATTACAATATTTTTCAAATGTAATTTCCCCGGAATCGATTAAGATAGTCAATCTATCGATAAAACTGCAGATGTTTTTAAGATTATACTTCATCTCTAAGATCCTGATGATTGAAGAAGTATGTTTTCCAACAGTGAGCACTCCGCCCCAATCAAAAATTAAAGTCTTGATCATGGCAAAGATAAATTATCCGCTTCAATTTAAATCTATGCATTCTTCTGGAATTGTGCAAAAATTAACGCAACCATGATTCTTCTGGCCTCCAGAATATTTATATCATGAATTTTTCCACTCACTGCGCACATTTTTACACAACACCAGTTATCATAAAAGCCATATCAGCATGAAAAAAAGTTAAAAACTTATATTTGAGAAATCAAGCATAAACAATGACACCGATTATGATCAAAGAATTCATCAAGAGCCACAAGATATTCAGGACAACCAACTGCTTCACTTTATGGATGATCCCATAGATAAGCATCGGCACAATCAGGATGCTGTAGAATATCCACATCCAAATGGAGATGCCATCGACAATCTGATGCCTCCAGATTTTATATATCTGCGGCAGTGCAGTCAATGGCATGAGCACTGCAACTACCATGCATAGGTTATCGAGAAATTTCACCTTGGCATCTGGATGCGGATATTCCTGATGCATTTTATGGATCCTTTTTCTTCTATGTATATGGTGCTCTCCGTGCGGCATGAACTAGATTGGATAGTAGTAGTTTAAAAAGATATCGATGTTTTTTATGGTAAACAAAAATCGACACTATATAACCAACCCCAAACATGAAAATTCTTATTCTTTTTTCGCTTACTCATACTTTTTACTATTTCAAATAAGGTAGTAATTTCACAGATCTATGATATATATCAATCAAAGGCTCGCTTACAGCCAGAATATCAAGAGTCATATGGTTGAGAAATCTTGTCCGTTATTATAAATGTTGCTTAATTATGGACTTGATAAAAAAGCTATTGAATATCTAAATTAGGTCCGATTCATCGAACAAGAAAAGCTCATCGATGCTCGACTCCAGCGCAACAGCGATCTTCTTGGCAAGCTTCAGTGAAGGGTTGTACTTTCCCTTCTCCAGGAAGACTATTGTCATCCTTGTCGCTCCCACCTTGTCTGCCAGGTGCTGCTGGGTCATTTCATGCCTCGCCCGAAGCTCTTTTATCCTAGTCCTCATCTATGGTCCCTCTCTTCTTCAGAAACATCTGTATGATGCCGGCTGAGAGTGTCATTGTAAAAAGCATTATGCCCAATGCCAGCCCAACAGTCAGGGCGACCATCTTGGTATAATCAACCCAATACAATACGTTTACTACCACAAATGACAGGAGCCATGAGTATGACAGTGCTCTTGCACCAAGTGCTCTTGTTCGTTCGTCTTGCGTGATGCCTACACCATATTTATTGTGTGCTAATACTGCAATTACTATCATGATTGTTCCTGCATTCATAAAGATTAAAGGGATCACACCCTTTGCAAGACTTGAAATCTGATAAAATATTCCTAAAAAAATCAACAGAATTCCTGCGATGATCGTCATAGCATATTGTTTTTTTATCTTTTTCACCATTATCACCTTGAAGCAATTTCTTTATTTTTTATCTCAATTAAAGAACCTATTAATATTCCAACACACATACCTGTACCCGCCCATAGAGTAATGTTTATCATTGCAGAACCTATGAATGCACCAACCATGAAGCCCATCAGGATGTAAGTGCCTATATCTACATATTTTCTGCTTTTTTTCATTTTATTTCCCGCTCCTATCTAACCAATGAAAACAACCAATAAAGGTAAATATCATACCAACAAAAATTACTGCTATCAATATTGCAAGCAATGATAGTCCTATTTCTGAAACTAATGCAGTCATGAGTACGGACACACCTATTAAACCGACTACAAAAGCATAAAAACCAGACCTGTAAGCATTCGCATAGAACCTCTCATCAGACTTGACACTCAACCCGAAAAAGCCGAAGAACCCAAAAAAGCCGAAGAACCCGTAGTTCTTTGTCACCATCCCAAGCAGGCCCAAAAGACCAAGCAGTCCAAGATATTTTATCTTATTCTTCATATTCATCACCTCAAATCCCTTTTTTATCTAGATAGATATTTGATATTGTCTTGACCAGCGCTCCTCCGAACAGAGCCACAGCCATGAACCAGTTCACCTGCAGCTCCTGCCTAAGAGCGCTGCTGATTATTTCATACACAAGTCCGATGACCAGGACCATTACCATGAACCAGGCAGCGTTTCTCTCTGACACTGCCTCGACCTTATGCTCTCTCTCATCCCTTCGAAGAGTGATCATGACAGGCAGTATGTCCAGCATCAGGAACACTATCCAGCCCAAGGTCACGTATAGTCTTGCCTCCATGCTCCAATACGGCAGTGCCTGGAAGATGATGAATGGGAGCAATATCAATGCTATGTATATCCAGCCCTGCCAGGATTTAGGGGACACGCCCCAACCTCCGTATTTCCTTCTTTTGAACCATTCTGAATTTGCAATCATTTTCCAACCTCCTGTTTACTATTTCAATCTAATTGATAAACAAACACATCATAATGATAGAAATAGTAATCATAAATGATATAAAAATCTTTCGGTCCGGATTGATAAATAACTAGAAAAATCTCAATTATCATTAGAAGAATCAATCAAAAGAAAAAGAAAAAACAAAATCACATTCAATGTCTTTTTGCAACAACAATAGCTGCCACGCCAAGAACCGCGAGTGAAGCACCAATCAGACCGAACTCTGGTATTGGATTCGGTTCTGGGCAGAAAAGTTCATTTTTGGTGTGACCTTCGATGCTTGTCACGTGTGTTCCTCCTCTCTGGACCCAGTTCTCGCCGCTTTTGTACTTCTTGACCCAGGTTCCCTCAAGAGGGGTTGTAACTGTCTGTTCGTCGCCTGGATTCATAAGACCCAGATCAACATAATCTGGTGTACCGTATCTGTAAAGTCTCCATTCTCCTGGAGCATCCTTTGCTACTGCCTTGACCTCAAACTCGTTCGTACTCTGCACAAGGCACGAGCCGACACTTAAGTTTGGCCTGATTGCAACAGCAACTCCTAAAACCAACGATGCTGACAGGATGAACATAAGACCAACAACTGCTAGCTTTTTATTCATGGTCTTTCAGTCCTCCTTATTATTTCTAAATCGCCTCTTTTTGAATATATCAGGGTAGTAATTTGTATATCAATATAAATGTTTTGATTTTTTCTCACTGTATTGTAGTCGTAATATTAAGAATTCGCCTATCCTTACAACAATGTCCCGATTATGATAAAGATCTCCAGCACGATCCATACAGAATAAGTGAATATTATAGGTTTTTCCTTGTGCATTATCCCATATGTGAGCCAGAACACAGCAGTGACAAGATAGCTTGCCCATGAGATTGCAATAGACCCCAGCTGCATTCTTTTCCACCCAGATCTTGACAAGCTGCGGTATTGCCATGATAGGCCCGAATGCTCCGATGAAATATATTGCCTTGTCCATGAATTTCTTGAGCCTGTCCGGATGAGGATAGGGCTCATGCCTTTTGTGGATCCTTTTTCTTGCGTGGAAATGATGCAGGCCTGAGGTGTGTTTTGTCATGCATAATCTGTCGAGTAGATCAAATATAAAATTAATGATTGATGGCCAATAACTTATTGATTAATCCTTCTCTTGTCCCTTCTTCTGTTTCAGTATCTTATTGAACTCTTTAAATCCCCTGTTCTGCCAGAACGATATAGCATCATCATCCATCGAATGCGCCCCGACCATGATCCATTCGAGCTTTCTCGCCCTGAACCACTCGAATGCCTTCTTGACCATCGCAGAACCAGCGCCCTTGCCTCTGTATTCCGGGATAGTATATGTCTCTGCAATGTATCCGGCAGTCTGCAGAAATGGCTTTCTTTCTTCAACTTCAGCCAGAAGATAGCCGATTAACTTTTCTTTACAATAAGCTCCGAAGAACGCTTTGTTATGATCATCGAAGATCTCAGTTAGATATGCATATTGCCTCTCAGTCAGGAACCAGTCCTTATCTATCTTGTCAAGAGAGTCGCTCTTATCCCATTTCTCATAAAGAGAAAGCATGAGTGGAGCAATTTTTTCAATCTCTTCTTTTTTTAGTTTTCTGATAATCATCTTCTCACAAAGAAGGGATGATGCAATCATTATTAATAAAATTTTCCTCGGTGTTTCCATATATTTCCTAAGCGAAAAAACAATACCAGATTACTATCAAGAATATATCCTGACTCCATCCACTGTTCTAATCCTGTCCATGTATTCATTAACATCCCTAACTTTCCTCTCATCGATCCTGAATCTCTTTTCTTTCAGCATCCCATGATCCATCACGCCAAGAGGTATTCCGCCAGCACCATGTATGAAATGGTTCTCGAAAAGCAGCTTCTTCAGCTTCATTCCGCTGTCCTCTTCCCATTCTGTGAAAGCCTCAAAGACATCTTCAGGGACACCGCCAGCTACAAGGGATCTAAAATCAGGGGTTCCTGGATAGATGACATTCAGATGAGGATAGAGGATTATCTCAGAGCCATCCTCTTTAGCAGTCCTGCCTGCGCTCTTTAGCCCCTTGATATTCGAGAGCCTTATCTCATCAGACTCCCCTGGCAAGCCGATCTGGATATTCAGGTATGGCCTGATTCCAGCATCCTTCATATTCCTGACAGCTGTCAGTGTCATTCTGATATAGTCATCAAGCAGAGGACTCTTGTTCATCATACGCAGGACTTCAGGATGGAAATTCTCAGTCCCGATATATGCTGCGCTGCAGCCCGAATCAGCCATGAGCCTGACAAGCCCTCTGTCCTTCATGGATTCAGCCCTGGTCTGGCAGTCCCAGTCGATGTTTACGCCTCTCCTTATCAATAGCTCGCATATCTGCCTAATCCTGCTTGTGCTGCAGCAGAAATAATTGTCCTGTATAGATATCTCACGATATCCATGAGCTGCCATCGCTTCCAGGTCCTGGACTACTTTATCAGGAGATTTGGCCGAGACCTTTCCACTGCTGGCACAGAAGCTGCATGAATTTGGACAGCCTCTGGATGATATATAGTTCATCCTCCCGAACTGCCGCATCATTGAGAAAGTACCAGGATCAGAACCCATAAGATGCTCTACACTTATCCCATCCAGATCTTCAGGATTCATCGGCTTGCCCATCACAACACCATCACTCCGTCCATCAAGGATATCGACCAGCGCTTTCTCGCCCTCACCTTCTACAACATAATCTACCTCTGGATGCTTTATTATGAACTTTCCCTGTCCTTTTGTATGATATCCGCCGATGATTGTCCTTATGCTCCTGCTCCTCCTTTTCAGCGCTCTTGCGAATTCAAGCCCTTTCTGATAGCCAGGGGTAGTGACAGATATCCCGACATAGCAGTCATACTCCTTCACGCAATCCGGACTCCTGATTATCTCAACACTGGCATCAGCATTCCTCCTGGCCCATTCGCTAAGATATAGTAATGCATAAGGAGCTCCAGGCAGCAGGCCTTCTTTTTCTGTCTCTGCAAGGTATATTTTTACCATAACAAGGTAGTAACTATAACTTTAATAACTAATTTATACCTTACATATATGTAAATAACAGCAACCAAACATAGAAATATTTAAATATAACAATACATATAAGGAATTATTATGTGGAAAGCAGTATTTGAGGGAAAGCACAACACCTGCATAATCGCGCCTTTATGCAAAAAGCACAATGTCACGGATTTCGTCTACCTTGTAAATGCATGGGAGGAGCGGGATTCATTCTACTACAGCGAGGCCCACATACTCCAGGGCAGGGAAGAAGACAAGAAAAGGTTTGCAAGAGAGCTGAAAAAAGAGGAAAGCATGCTTAAGTTCGAGCATAAGGCAAACTTCATCATAACCCTTGAGAAGAAGCCGAAATGGATGGCTGCCTACATGCCGCTCTGGGACAAGAGGATTATCCAGACAAAGCCGGTGGTGCAGAAGACTGACGGCACAGAGCATTGGGAGATGGCATGCTGGGACAAGGACCCATTGATGCAGATACTCGAGAGGCTGCCGAAGGAATTTGAGATAAGGTTGGAATCTATCACCCAGACAAGGATAGATGAGATCTTCCTGCCTCATGTCATGCCTAAACTTTCCGAGAGGCAGAAGCAGGCAATAGACCTCGCAGTAAAAAAAGGCTATTATGAATTTCCAAGAAAGGCCAACCTCGATGACCTGGCACATGAGCTTGGCCTAAAAAAGCCGACATTACAGCAGCATCTGAGGATAGCAGAGAAGAAGGTGGTCCCGTTCCTGACCGAGAACATAATGTGAAAGGCAGCCTGAAAAAAAGAATCAAATCATGTCCAAATCTTCAGATTATTAAAAAAGAGATACAACCAGCTTTCACCTTATTCTGATTTGGTCCAATCTTATTCCATTCACCCTGACCTATGTGGGAAATGAAAAAATTTAAAAGACATAATACCCAGATTCTGTTTCCATGAACAAGATCCATATCTATCCCATGCTCCTCATCTGCATATTATTGCTCCCAAACTCAGCATCAGCCTACCGCAGCCACAGGCCGATATCACTGGAAGGCATCCGCGCGACAGCAGACGACCCTTACATAATCGAAGGCTATGAGATAACAAACCCAGACGGCAACTGCCTAAAGATCATCGACTGCGAAAACATAGTGGTCCGCAATAACTACATCCATGACTGCGGGACAGACGAGGATTTTCAGGAAGACACGGACCACTACCAGGAAGGTTACGCAGTTCTGATAGGACAGTCTTCAGGAATAACTTTCGAGGAAAATATCCTGGAGGGCAACTGGAGAGGTTTTATGGCATATGACACAGATAATCTCCTGGCAAAAGAGAATAACATAACCAACACGCTCCAATATTCGTCTCTGTGGTGCGAGCGATGCGACAATTCAGAGTTCAGCTATAATTACCTGTCTGACAACGGCAATCCCGAGCATTTCTGGCAGCCAGGAGACCGAAGCATTGGTCTTTGGGTCAAGCGCTCAGAAGACGTCGAGATCCATCACAACACGATAATCAGATCCACAAGCGACGGCATCGCTGTGACAGGCCAGATTTACGGCCCGTCTTTTACAGTGGACGAGAATGACTGGACCGGACTCTCAAGAGAAGTCAAGGTATATGAAAACATTCTTCTTGACAACATGGAGCAGGGCCTTTGGCTTGTGCGGGCCAGGGAAATCATTGCATACAACAACACAATACGGACCTCATGTTTCACCTACAGCTCTGCTATCTCGCTTGAATTTGATGTCGACGATTCAGAGTTCCATCACAACAAGGTCGCAGGCTGCCTCCTCGACATTCCTGCCGGCGGAAGCCAAAGCGACAACAACTTCTGGCATGACAACATCCTGTATTCAAGAGGAGAAAAGAATCTTGAGTTCGCCAGTTTTGAAAGTGACGAGGGAAAACCAGGAAAAGCCGCAGATTCAGGGATACCGGTAGCTCCTTCCTCCAACAACAGGCAGGAAGACAACATCGTTCTGCTTATCGGCGGAAAGCTTGCAGAGATGATGGATCACAAGGTTGAGCTGGCAGAAGAGGAGAAGACCTATGAGGCTAAAGGATGGTTCTCATGCGAGCAGGAAGATGGTACAATCGATGAGCAGTGCAGGGCCCAGGAAGAGGCAAAAGGAGAGATTGGAGTGCCAAGAGAATATATCGTATTCGAACCTCTGATGGCAGATTTCGATGAATATGTGATAGAGGAAAACCAGACTGATGAAAACATCGATGATAATCCAGAAAAAGACCAGGAATGTAAAAAAAATCAGACAAGATGCGAAGGCCACAATTTCATAAAGTGCATTGAAGGAAGATGGACTGAGTTCGGAAAGATTGAAGACAGGTGCGGCTTCAGTGCAGAGCCTGAACAACAGGAGACAGAAGATTTCCAGCAAGACCAGGATTTCCAGGAAGATGAAGATCATAAGGAAAATGAAGGGCCATATACCTGGCATGAACCGGTCCGGATTGAAGGCATCCGCGCAACAGCAGAAGAACCATACATAATCGAAGGCTATGAGATAACAAACCCAGACGGCGACTGCATCGAGGTTTTGGATTCTGAACATGTCATAATCAGGAACAACTATCTTCATGGCTGCGGAGAAGCGCTGCTTGACATGGAAAATGAGAAGAGACCTCATTATGAAGGATTGGCCATCGAGGTCGGCAATTCTTCTTATGTCACGGTCGAGAACAATGAGGTCATAGACAATCTCAACGGGATCCTGGCATATGAATCCCCTTATACGATAATGAGGAACAACATAGTTAAAAAATCCAAGGTCTGGTGCGCACTTCATTGCGAGATTTGCGACAATTCCAAATTCTACGGAAACTATCTCTCAGACAACGGCGTGCCAGAATGGTTCTGGCATCCTGGAGAGAGGATAAGCAGCCTCTATGTCCTTCGGTCCGATAATATTGAGATCTACAACAACACGGTCATCCGGTCCACAAGTGACGGGATCAGGGTGATCGGCCAGCTTGACGGCCAGACCAAGACCTCAGAGGGAAGCGATTGGACAGGGACCACGAATAATGTAACCATATACAACAACCTGGTCCTGGACAATATGGAGCTTGGCTTTGCGTTTGACAGGGGGACGGATTTCAAGGTCTTTGATAACACAGTGCGGTCGACATGCACTGGTCCTGCCAATGCGATCACGATTGAGTTTGACGTGGATGATTCAGAGATATTCAACAACAGGATAATACCCTGCGGCAACCCAAATCCAATACAGATAAGCACATCTCAAAGACTCCGAATCTATAATAACACAGCATATTATTTCGACAACCGAAAAGAGAGGTTCGTGCCAGAAGAATCATACGATGATCAGGGTGACATCGTAAAATCCGACTGGTCAGGGATACCATATGAGCCTTCATCTGACAACATCATCAAGGACAATAGATGGAAAAAGATAGGTGGCGAACTGGCTGAATCATTAAGGGAACGTCTAAGGACCGCCCAAGAGCTGGATCTTTTCAAAGAGCACGGCTATTTCTCGTGCGAGATATCAGAAGGAGTCTTTGATAAAGAATGCGTACAAGAAGAGATTGCAAAAGGCGTTCAGGGAAAGCCAGCCGAATATCAGATGATCGAGCCGCTTTATTCAGACCCAGAACCATACGTGATCCAAGAGCAATTTCCGTCAGCATTGATTTTGGTACCATCCATAATCCTTTTGGTTCTGGTAATCTCAACAGCGCTCATCATCTGGAAGAAGAGAGATTCTTCCTCATAAAAACTGTATCTCTCTCAATCCTGTAGCCATGCTTCGAATAGAACCTGACAGCAGAGGATTTTTTATGTGTGGAAAAGCAAACCATCACAGCGCCACACTTACACCCGATATCCTCAACATGCTCCATGAGGAATTTACCTACACCCTTCTTCTTGTAATCATTCCTGACAGCTAGGTCCTCAAGCAGGACTACAGGCCCCTCCCACCATAGCTCGATCAAGAATACCGCGGTTCCGACAATCTTATTACCATCTAGGGCGACCAGCACAGTACCCGTCGAAAAATAGAACATCAGGCTCTCAATCACGTTTTTCATCCTTGCATCTTCATTGAAAGGCGGCTTTGAGAACTCCTCCAGCATGAGCCTGCTGATCTTCCTGATCTCATATTTTTTTGCCTTCCGAACTTCCATAACTATGTCTAACTGCTCAATCTTTATTAATCTTTTTAGATACTATTTTCTTTTCACCGCCTTTCCTTCCATAAAGGAACCATCCGATAATCACAAGCCCGAGGTTGACCATCATCGTGAGGTTCGTTATTATCACAGGTATGCTTCTGATGTCAATGCCGTAAAATATCCAAACAACTGTACCGAGAAATAGTATTGAATATGATATTATGGATATGTCTTTAGCGCTTTTTCTCTTGAATATCTTGTGTACCTGGAATATGTTTGCAGATGCTCCGATGAACCCGAAGCATGAAGCAAGTACAGTCAACAGCATCATTTGGCATTTCCCTCGATGATTACATGAGATCCAATGACATTTTCCAATATAAAGTTTTGGATTTGATCTGTTTGACATGTAGATACGATAAAGCACCCATGCTTCGAAGGATTTCATAAACAGAATCATAATATAATGCATACATGCAAGCCTTCAAATTCAGACAAAGAATCGAAAATTTTCGCATTTGTTTCAGTAAAAATTGTTAAGAGTTAACAAGATCAATCATTCCCATGCAACAGGCCCTTTCAGAAAAGCCATTGTATGCGGACCTATACCCAATGATCCCGCTAACCCATAAAGCTCATGTCTATCCAACAGATGCTCGAAACAATCCTGTCCATATAGATGTATCCTGGGCCTTGTGGTCTCCCGCATCAGGTATGCTAACTTATCCACGCGGCCTTCGCGAATCGAGGAAGGAAGGATCAGGTCCCCTCTTGTGAATGCCACAATATCAACCTTTGGCCTCTCAGCTGTCGCATCTCTGGTCATCCTGTAATCCCGCCGATAATGTCCGTCAGAATCAAGAACAACAAGATAATCCACATCAGAATCAGGCTTTGTATTGCCGGTCACAGTCGAACCTGTCCTGTAGACAGCCATAACCGGTTGTTTGTATCTATCTGTTATAAAACAAACATTTTCTTTATCGATTATGTCCATATCCAGTGCCATTTTGGGCTCGAGACAATATCATTTTATAAAAATGTTAGCCTCTTAATTTTCCAAAACCATTATATATCACAAACCATAACCATCCTGCATGAGAACCGCATATCTGCTCGCAATCGCAATCATGCTGCTTCTATTATCATGCGAGACAAAACCGCAGGGCAAGACATGGCAGGAATATGCAATAATGACAGGCGACCCGTCAAAATGCGACAGCGCCTCGCATCCTGATGTATGCAGGGCAGGATTCACCCAGGCCACAGGCGACGGAAGTGCGTGCGACAGGATATCCGACAGCACCTGGAAGAAGACCTGCGAAGCTTACGACAGGGGAATGACAGCCCAGGCTCAGGGACAGGAACAGGATGAATCGGATGAAGACGCGGATTGCCAGTATGACTCCGAATGCTCAAGCATCTGCGAAGGAAACACTGCATGGAAACAAGGATGCGATCCAAGAAAAGGCAGATGCATAAAGACCTTTGACACCGACTGCACCCAGGAAATAGAGAGATTCGGATCAAATTCATTTCCAAAGGTCTGCTCAGCCGGAACATGTGTCAGGGACCGCTCAGCAATAGACAAGAAAAAGCAGGAGCTGGAAGCAGAAAAAGAGAGGCTCAAGACTGCGATGAGAGAGTCAAGCGCAAGAAGGGCATCACTCATCGCAGCCAAGGACGAGGCCAACAAGAACTGCCTTGGCGGGCTTTCTGATGCGACAGTGATTCTCATGAACGAATTTGCCACAAAGACCGCTGGCATAATCGCAGGCGGTGTCGGCGTGGTCAAGGACGCAACAAGCCATGTAGTATCCTGGACAACACCTGTACCTGATTACATAAACAAGGGTCTTGACGATATGTCCAAGGCAGGCACTGATGAGCAGAAGCTGACACTTGATGAATATGTTGTCCTCAACTGCAAGCTTAATGAATATTTCGGAAAACTCCTGGACGAGTCAGATGACTATGTCGACAGCTTGACAGAAGAGGCAAGACAGGTGGATGCAGACTATGATGCCTTGCCCTAAGCTGTTGTTCAGATCAAACCAAGCTCCAATTCATAACAAATTTTTTATATAATGCCACAATTCATTTCTGTTATGGAAAAGACAGATACAGATATTCTTGTGATAGGAGGCGGCCCGGCAGGAGTGGTCGCAGCAGTCACAGCGGAAAAGACCAACCCGGATAAGAAGATCACTCTCGTCAGGGACAAGGAAAAAGGAATAATCCCCTGCGGCATACCTTACATATTCGACCGCCTTGATTCTGTTGAAAAAGACATAATGCCTGATGATCCGCTCGAGGCAAATAACATAAATCTGATAGTAGACAAGGCTATGAACTTGGATCCAAATGAAAGGATGGTCACGCTGGAATCTGAAAAACAGATCACCTATGAAAGGCTCATTCTTGCCAAAGGTTCAAGATCCACAGAGATTCCAATAAAGACCGAAGCAAAACAAGGTATCTGGTATGTGAAGAAAGATTTTGAATACCTAAAAAAGATGAGGCAGGCTATGCTTGATTCAGAGAACATCGTGATAATAGGCGGAGGATTTATTGGCGTCGAGTTCGCTGAAGAGCTAAGCAGCATTAAAGGAAAAAAGATAAGCATTGTCGAGAAGCAAGATAGCTGCCTCATAAGCAGCTTTGATAAGGAGTTCGCATCAGCTGTTGAAGAAAAGCTCAGGGAAAAAGGAGTAGACATATACACCGGCTCGCTGGTAGAGAATATCAGCGGAACAGACAGAGTAGAGTCAGTAAAGATTGACGGAAAAGAGATCCCTGCTGACCAGGTAATAATATCGATCGGAGCCAAACCGAATGTGGATCTTGCAAGGAAAGCCGGCCTGGACATAGGAGAATGCGGGATGATCAAGGTCAACAAGTATATGGAGACGAGCAAGAAAGGCATTTTCGCGATAGGCGACTGCGCTGAGACAAGATGCCTGCTCACAGGAAAAAGTATACCTGTAATGCTCGCATCCACTGCCTGCCACGAGGCAAGGATTGCAGCAGCCAATCTCTACAAGAAGGAAGACCTCATAAACAACGACGGCACCTTGGCAGTATTCTCTACCATGGTCAATGGTCTTGGAATCGGGATAGCAGGTCTAAAAGAAGAATCTGCAGTAGACAAGGGCATCGAGGTTGTTGCCGGACAGAGCACAGCACCCAATCATCATCCTGGTGTCCTTCCAGGCACCCAGAAGATTACAGTCAAACTGATTTTCTCAAAGACCTCCACAGAGCTTCTTGGAGGACAGGTCACAGGCCCGGAGAGTGTGGGAGAGATGGTGAACATCCTTGCTATGGCAATCCAGAACAAGACCACAATCTATGATTTTAATACCCTGCAGATAGCTACACACCCGCTGCTCACTTCTGCACCCACAGTTTATCCATTGATAACAGCTGCCCAGGCTGCCTTAGGAAAGCTGAAGATGAAAAAAGAATAAAAGAAAAAACACCTAATCCTCTTCCTCAAGGCTTGCTATATCCTCAGTCTCTGCAAAAAGGTATTCTTTCAGCTCATGGCCGAACTTAGAATCATTCTGCCTCAGCCACTCGATAAGCATCGCTGCATGCTCTTTTTCCTCGTCTGCATTGTGCAGCAGGATCTTCTTCAGGTTCTCGTCCTTGCATGCGTCTGCTCTCTGATGATACCAATCGACTGCCTCAAGCTCTTCCTTGAGTGAATCAATCGCCCTTTTCAGGTCAAGGGTCTTCTCTTTTAGATCTTTTCTGTCTTCGTGTAGATACATATTATTTACCTCCTTTGTCTTTTTTGAAGCAAATGAACCAGTCCAGGCAGTACTTGCCCTCTTCCTTTTCTTCGACCCTGTCCTTTGCTGTGCCGCACGATCCTGGTGGAGGAATGATGACATCATCCCCTGGCAGCCAATTCGCAGGAGTCGCGACATTATCCTTGTCTGACTTCTGCATCGCGATGACAAGCCTCTTTATCTCATCCATGTTCCTTCCGTTTGAGAGCGGATAGTAGATCACAGCTCGGACCTTTGCCTTGTCATCGATGATAAACACAGCCCTCACTGCCTGCGTGTTGGAGGCATTCGGCTGCACCATCCCATACTTCTTCGCAACATCCATCCGAAGGTCCTCGATTACCGGGAACTTGACCTCGACATCCTTCATGCCCTTGAACTCTATCTTCTCCTTGATTGTCCGAAGCCATGCAATATGCGCATAGATGCTGTCGATTGAAAGACCGATCAGCTCAGTGTTCAGCTTCCAAAACTCTTGCTGCATCGACGCAAAAGTCATGAACTCGGTCGTGCACACAGGGGTGAAATCAGCTGGATGGCTGAACAGTATCACCCATTTGCCCTTATAGTCCTGCGGGAAATTGATCTCTCCCATAGTGGTCTTTGCCTTGAACTGAGGTGCAGGATCTCCGATCAGGGGCATTGTCAATTGTTCTTTGATATTTTCTTCTTCCATTTTCATTCTCCTCCTTTGCATTGTCTGCATATTCCGTAGAAATTGACATTTGCCAGTTCTACGTCAAAATCCTTGATATTCTTTCCGACATCCATGGCATGCGAATAAAGTTCATCTGACTCCACATCTATGACTTTTCCGCATTTCCTGCATATGAGATGATGATGAGGCCGGGCCGCTGGCTCATATCTTTTCACTCCTTTCACCATGACTTCCTTGATGACCCCCTCAAGGCACAGGAACATGAGGTTGCTGTAGACAGTCTTCTTGCTGATTCTCGGAAGTCTTTCTCTAACCTTTGTATATATCTCTTCAACAGTTGGATGACTATGATTATCGTGAAGATAATCCAGAATAACAGCCCTTTGGTTGGTAAGCTTGAATTTTCTCATCTCCATAAGATGTCAGGTAACAATAAATGTTATTTAAATATTTGGATTATTTTTCATTAAATATCACATTTCGATCTGAATATGATACCATGATCCCACTTGATCAATATCCAAGCATTCTTTCCTTAAGAGGAATTCTCAGTTCTTCATCCCTGCATCTGATGATTACAGAATTATAGTTTCCAGTACAATCAGGTGTAGGGAACACTCTAACATCATCACCTAATCTGTCTTTCAGATAATCAGCGATATCTGCTCCAGCAAATCTGATCTGCCCGGCAAATGAGGTAAAGGCAAGCATTGCTCCGTCTCTCAATTGGTTATACCAATTCTCAACTGTTTCAGCTCCACACCGAAGAAAGAATTGTATGTAGTTTAGGCCCTGTAAGCACGTGACAAGGTCTGCATCTTCGGATATAGGAAAACTTACTGCATTACCATAATAGACATTGTCACTTCTGACATCAAGATCGACACCCACTGTCTTGACAAGACCAGCAATTCCGTTGCATTCAGAATAAAGCTCTTCTGCAGCATTGAAGTATCCGCAGCACAGGTCATACCAAAGAAAAAATCCTTTCTCAGAAACTTTTCGCGCAGCCATATCAGCTATGTCGACCCCAAGTTTTTTCTTATATTCATATAAACCCCTGTCTCTGGTCATACCTCTTGACCGAAGTGCTGTTGCAAGACTGAAGTCTTTACGAAGATTCATCATTTCTAAGCCTGGGAAAACCACTCATATATAAATAAAACGGTTAAGCAGAAGAAAAAATCCCAACCATTAAAAAAACTCCTGCAATCCTGACAACAGCATGAAGAAAAGAAAAGATGAATACGTAAAGGTCTGCCCCAGATGCAAATCGCCTGATGTCTCGCTCGACAAATCCAACCCAGTCCAGTTCGCAGCTGGCCTTCCTGCATTCTATGTCTGCAACCGCTGCGGCCACACAGCGAACACATCCCCTGAAGTCAGACTGGATGAGATCGAGGAGTTCGAAAAACAGGCAGCTGAAAAAAAAGCAGTAAAAAGCAGGGAGAAGAGCACGCCCATGGTCGACAAGAGATACGGCGAGTTCATGGTTGAGATTGTCTGGAAACTGACAGGACCTCTTGGGATTGCCGCTGGGATTCTCTTCATCCTGATGAAGGACTATCTGGCAGCTGCAGTGATTACTTCCTCAAGCCTTGCGATCTCATATCTCGCATTCAGGAAAAAGTAAAAAATCAAAAAAAGATCAAGAACCTGAAAAATCCCTCACTCCCCTATATATCTGCAGGGCAGAAACAACATCAGCGAGCCTGTAGTCATGCCCCCTGTTCTTTGTCCTGATCTCAAGTCCCAACTGGGCAGCATTGTTTATTGCCCCCTTAAGAGTTGGCAGGTCCAGCCCGGAAGCGACAGATTGGATGGTAGTATCAGCCATGTAGCTGTCAGCAAGGTCCATGAAAGCTCCTGCAGGATCAGCCTTCTTTGTCCTAAGGTCCCATTTTTCTGAACCAAAGACATCCTTGATTTGATTGATGAAATACCTATCGCACATAAGGCAGGGCGCATCAGTAGTTCCGAACTGGACAACAAAAGGATCCGCAGCACTGACAACACTATCATCAGAGAACCTTTCATGGTATTTTAGCATGTTTGTTGTTACAACATTCTTCCCTTTCATGTCGTACATAAGATCATACAATGTCATGAATCCATTGACCTTCTCCCAAGCAGACATAAAATCCCTGCCGACAACACCTCCTTCTTCAGTGCTTTTAAACATACCACCATCTGCCATATAACGCAGCGAACCCAGCCTGATGCCGTAGTAATCAGCCAGTTCTGCTATGGAGTATACAACATTCCCATGGAGTTTCATCTCATGTTGGCTTCCTGATTTACCTCTCCTGCGCTCCAGTGCGTCTATTATCTCAGCTCTCCGCTTCAGGAATGCTGCATGGTCAAAACCGCCTTCTTGGGCTGCATCTGACATGGCGATGACATCGACTCCTGCACAAAGCAGTCTCTGTTGATATTCAGACGGAGAGATGTGAGATCTTATAGTGAGGGATGGATTTTCTGGATTCAGCCTGAGCTCATGGTCTACCACCAGACCAAGATCAGTCGGCTCCATGCCATTTGAAGAGATTGTGACATTGTAGCTGCCTGGGATTGCACCTACAGCAGACAGTTCAGAAGCAGCGTGCTTAACTGACCTATCTTGAGCGCGCCTGACCTTTGAGAGATTATCGACCACCCTTCTTGACTCTACATATCGCCTCGCTTCCAGCAGATATTCCATCATGCATTCTTGGAGCTCGTGCACAGCAGGATGGTCTTCACGCAGCCTGCCTCTGTCAAGGAGTATCGCATCACCCAGCCCATCTGCATTAATTATTGCGACAAGCCTGCTTGCCACGCTCATCTTTCCTTTCGAAAGATCAATGAAAGTTGCAGGATCACCGTATCTCCTATTGTGGACATAGATATTAAATCCCCTCTCGTTGCCTGCTTTCCTGCCGAGCAGATATATCGACCCCGTCACATGGCCCATGTGCGTTCCAGTCTCATCGACCTTGAATTCTACCTGAGCATCGACAGTCCTCGGAGGAACAGCATCGCCGTTTATATAGACTCCAAAATCTGGCAGCAGTGGAATGGTCCATCTGATGTCATGAGCAAGAGCTTTCAGATCAAGTCCTTCGACAGAAGAGAAATGCAGGTCGCTGATCGAGATCATCGTTCCATGCTTATCAGGAGGTGATGCATCTTCCTCAAAGATACGCAGCTCTGAACCATGCCTTATAGGTTTTCTTAGGTCCTCCAAGACAATGCTTGCGAGCCCATCCCGCCATGTATGAAGTTTTCCTTTGTTTCCAAGCTTCTTTCTTACATGCTTAGCAGTCCCATGACCCCCTATCCTCTTTCTTCCCCTAGGAGAATAAGGATTGACTAGTACCTCGCTGTCTCCCATCCTGTAGAAATCCGCAAGACCAGCATGTTGATTCATACCCATTCCATCATCAGATATGATAAGATTGTCTGGTTCAAGGATGATATCGACACGCTCTGCATCTGCATTGTAGCTGTTCGCGACAAGCTCAATTATCGCTGCATTGTCGCTTGCAGCAACCTTCTCGGCCACAACATCACCAAGATTATCACCGTATTTCCAGCAAATGCCTCTGACAATCCTGCTTGCCCTCTTGCTTTTTGCATTACTGGTACTGGAACTAGTCTGTCTTCTTTTAGTCTTCGTTGCCATCTCAAAAATCCCCCAAAAATTGAATTTTTAGTAATAAATTGTCTGTCACCGGTATAATCCTGTGTCATATGTAAACATAGTTTAAATTCCTTTCGATTTTTTTAAGATATCCTAGATAAGAACATATAATCATAGCTCTTTGATCATCCTGCTGTAGAATTCACTAAAGCCCCACTTCTCATACACTCTCTTTGCCTGATTATTCGGGTTCACGCTAAGTGTCACGAACCTGCAGCCTTTTTTCCTGAACCAATCAGAAAGCTCATCCCACAATTTCCTGCCGACACCCTTGCCCTGATGATCACCAAGAACTGCTATGTCATTCAGCTCACCTGTCTTTGGCTTTTGAAACAAAGGATGAGAATCATCGCGGATCTCGCCAAATATATATCCGACGACCTTTTCCTCATGCTCCATTACAAAGAAAACTGAATCTCTTCGGCAGATGTCTTTTAGAAGAGCAAGCTTGACATGCTTGATGACCGGTTTTTTCTTGTCTCGCAGGGATTTATATTTGTCAGGAAGCAGACGAACTGCTGCTCTTTCATATTCAAGATATACCTTTGCTATTGCTTCGATATCCTGCTCCATTGCTCTTCTGACCCTCATAAAAATCCATATAGCAGAAGTATTTAAAAACCTTTGCGTAAAAAATATAAACAACAGATTGCACAAAAACAAAAAAAATAAAAATAATATAGCATAGGTAAACCATACATGATATCGTCGATGATCGCATTCCTCATCATGCTGAACCCGTTCGCGCTTTTTTTGTACCTGGAACCGGTCAGGCATGACCTGAATCACAAGGATTTTCTCAAGGTAATACTCAAGGCATCCATAATATCGCTGAGCATATGCCTTGTTTTCTTCTACATAGGAAACTTCATGTTCGAGACAATATTCCAGATTGACTTTGAGTCTTTCAGGATATTCGGAGGGATAATAATATTTTCGTTCGCATATTTCTTCATAATCAAAGGACAGAAGGCCCTGATATACATGAAGGAAGACCTAGACGACCTCGCATCTGAGATAGCCCTTCCGTTCATGGTCGGCGCAGGCACAATCTCTCTCAGCATCCTGCTTTCCAAGGAGCAGTCATATTTCATGGGCACATTGTCCCTGATCCTTATATTCGGGATAAATTTTCTGGTCCTGGCGCTGCTGAAGAAATTCAGGGACATGATAGAGAAGCAGAAGTTCAAGACTGCATTTGACAAGAACATGGAGGTCCTCTTAAGGCTCAACGGCTTTTTTATCGGAGCGATAGGCATTAACATGATTTTGAGTGGAATCACCGCGCTCTACTTCTGAACCGATAGCAGGTTCCGGACAAGAAAGTTTTATATCCTATCGGCATTTTACTCTGGATATGAAGATAATCGATCTGACAATGCCCATCCATGAAGGGATGCCAGTATATCCAGGCGATCCTGACATCGAGATAGAACAGATACAGACAGAAGGAACACACGGCTGGAACATGCTTCGCATCTGCCTGAATACTCATGACGGAACCCATGTCAATGTACCGCTTCATGCAAAGAAGGGCAGCAGGTCGCTTGACGACTACGAACTCTCTGACTTCTGCGGAGAATGCTTGTTGTATGAGAATGAAAAAGACATCCAGCCAGAAAAAGGCATCATATTCTCACAGCATGACATAGACATGCATCTGGCAGAAAAGATTGCCAGCATAGGGCCAAGGTTTGTAGGTCTTTCCTCAGATTTTTTGATTGACGAGAAGGTCGAGAGATACCTCCTGAACAGAAATATTATACTGTTCGAGAATCTGGCAGGCACAAAGAAGCTTCCAAAGGAATTTTTCTTCCACGGAGCGCCCCTGAAGATCAGGCACGGCGACGGAAGCCCAATCAGGGCTTATGCGGTTATAATAAATGAAAAAGATCAGGCATTAAGAAACCTAGAATAATAATCTTCCACCACTGGCCTTCTTTTCTGCAGCATCTTCTGTCCGTCGAAAGTAAGGGTCCAGACGCCCTTGTCTTCGAATATAAGCCCCAGCAGGCTAAGCCTCCCCAGTGATTCAGTGATCTCTTTTTCCTTCAACTCTGAAAACTCATTTATTCTTTTCTCGTTGTTGCCAAGCATCCTTCTCTCAATCCTGACAAGGACCTTAAAATCATTTTCTTTCAACATCTCCATCATAGACCACCGTTTATGCCACAGCAAGTTTTGTCTCATCGACTTCAAGCACGCCCGGAGTGAAGCTTGCTGTATCTATCACTTCATTCTTCACATACCAGGTCGGAACCCTTCCTGAAAGTTCGACAACGCCGTCATTTACCTTGACCTCAATTTCCTCAGGGTCGATATTGGCATTCCTCCAAAAAGCATCACTTATGTCTTTTGCTATTATTTCATCCGCGGCTTTTTGGGAGGGAACGATTGCAACCTCATTTAGGACAGAAACTACACCTAGGACATTAGCAGCATTACGGTCAACTGCTCGCTTCTTCCAGTGCGCATCCACTGTCCCCTTGAGTGTCGCGATTCCCTCCTTGACAGTAACGCCTATTTTTGTCGAGTCTAGGTCAGGATTCCACAGCAGTGTATTTTTGATGTCTGACTCAAGTTCCAGATCTGTCGGAACAACACCCTGATAGCTCACATTCAGGTTACTCACTACAGTCTTTACACCATCAATAAGGAAAGCATCATTGTATGCCCTCTCCCTGATCTTGAGGTTGGGAACTGTGCCCTCAAGAGTCACAATCCCGTTGTCCACTTCTACTTTTATATCAGAGGCATCTACCCTGTCATCCCAGTAGAGCTGGTCGACGACATTCTTCTTGATTACTTCATCTTCTGGCATTTGCACCACCTCATCTTGTTTATCTTTATGCTTGGGTTTTTGGATTTCAATACACAAGAAGATATTGGGAAAAGGTATATGAATCATCCATATGCACTCCCTTCTTCATCCGATATATCTTTGGGAATCCGGCTGCTTCATCTTCTGAAGCCGATCGATGAAACCCTGGAATTCTTTTTCCATCTTATCCCCTAGTTCCACGAGTTTGTTGGTGTTAATTTTGAGTTTCAGATACCAGTTGTAGACTTCGATCACATTCACCGCAGATTTTGCAGGGGACATCATACCAGTGCCTGGCATTTCTGGTATTGCATTCCCTTGTTCTTGATCTTCCTGATAGAGGTTTCCGAGGAAACACAGTACATTCATATCTTTCATCAGGAGAGCAGAGGTCACACCTCCGACAATCGCGTTCTTCACTGGTTCTGCTTTCTTCTCTATGTTCGCGCAATCGTTCTTATCGCAGAAATTGCTCAGGTAATGCACCTTTTTTTCTGATTCAATCCTTGTCCCGTCTGCGATAATCACCTGTTTTGCATCCATGTTTTTCGCTACCTTCTCGATTGTGTCGGCAATCTCCCATTCAATGCCTCCTGCAGGAGCGAGTATGAAGATGACAATGATATTGTGTTTTTTATTGTATAGAACGCTCATGGGCTTCATCATTTTCCCGTTCCTGTATGCTATCACTGGAGGCACTTCCCGCAGCTGGCTGCTTCCGATTTCCTGAAAACCCATCTCCTCAATCAGATGGTTCACGACCAGCGGACCGACCATGCCGAATCCCTGATAGCCGCAGATTATTGTCGGTTCTTTGATTGAGTTTCTTGATACCTCACCATGATTAATCTCAACTTTGTTCTTTCTCATCTTGAATATCCACCCCAAAATTGCTTGACAGCCAGCATTATTTTTTCAAACCTATTCTGCACGATTGTATCAATTAAGGTTGCCCAGCGCAGACATGATTATTTCTGTCATTGCAGGGTGTATATGGATGCTTTTTGCGATAGAGTGGATGTCCTGGTCATTTGCCATGGAGTTCACGATCTCCTGTATAAGTATAGATGCATATGGTCCTATTATATGGAATCCCAGAATCTTCATGCTCTCCTTGTCGACTATCGCTTTGGCAAAGCCATCTTTTCCCATGGCAGAGCCTTTTGTTGTAGAAGAAAATTCGGCTTTTCCTACCAGGACCTCATGTTCCTTGCGTGCTGCTTGCTCACCCACCCCTACAGATGCTATCTGAGGCCAACTGAATATTGCATGAGGCACGCTTGAGTTATCCATAGTCCTTTTCTCATCAGACCAGGCATTGTGCCACGCGATCTGTGCTTCTCTGTTCGCCGCATGTATGAACATCTGCATACCTATCGCATCACCAAAAGCATATATCCCTTTTGACGTTGTCTCAAGTTTCTCATCTACCTTGATATAGCCTCTATTGTCTGTCTCGATATTTGTATTTTCGACTTTCAGAAAATCGGCGTTTGATTTCCTTCCGACAGCCACAAGCAGCCTGCTTCCTTTGCATTCCATGTATTCCTTTTTCTCTCTAGACTTAGGGCTTCCTCCCAATATGCATCCGTCTTTTGTCTGCTTGACGCTTTCTATCTCCAGGTCGACATGAACCTTCATCCTTTTTTCCAGCTCCTTTTTTAGGAATTCAGATATCTCAGGCTCTTCATTAGGCACAAGCCTTGGGCTTTTTTGCACAAGCTCCACTTCTGTGCCCATGGCTGAGAAGAAATGAGCATATTCTGCTGCTATATAGCCTCCGCCGATTATAATCATGCTCTTTGGCCTCTCATCCAGTCCCAGGATTGTCTCGTTTGTCAGATAGTCTATCTCTTTTAGTCCCTTGAGGTCCGGGATTAGCGGTCTGCTGCCAGAAGCCAGGAATATCTTGTCTGCTCTTATGGTATCTTCTCCTGCCTTCAGGGTATGATCATCCACAAAATGTGCCTCTAGTTCGTAAAAATCAAACCTGTCATCCTCATGAAGGGATTTTCTTATGCTCTCATGCATTGGGACTGTTTCTTTTCTCATCCTGTCCATGATATATTTGAAATCAATCCCAGTGATTTCAGCTTTGATTCCAATCTTCTCGGCAACCCTGATCTCCATCACCCTGTCAGCCGCGCCGATGAGCATCTTCGAAGGGATACAGCCTAAATTAAGGCAGGTCCCGCCTGCCGGTCCCTTGTCTACGACAGCCAATTTCAGCTTCTTCTCAAGAGCTTTGTCGATCAGGGATGAAGCAGAGCCTGATCCTATTATGATCACATCATAGTCTTTTGCCTTTTGCATACCCCTGACCTCTTCTTCATGACTTTTCTCTGAACATACAGCCATGAGTCGCCTGCAAAAAAGAAAGCTTTTGACTCATCGCTGTCACCTATTTCCTTACCCACTGCTAAAAATCCATACCATATCATGAGAACCACCCTTTATTTAGCCGGCGCCCATTTCCAGCCTTTTGTTGACTGTATCCCAGTCGACTATGTCCCAGAATGCCTTGACATACTTCATCTTCTCATTCTTGCGGTCGATATAGTATGCATGCTCAAATATATCCAGGACCATGATGATGTCGAACATAGGATGTATGTTCGTGTTATGCTTCTCTATCTGCATCAGAAGAAGTCTGTTTGTCTTCTTGCAGTATGTGAGCGCAGCCCATCCTGATCCTTCGACAGATTTGGCAGTCGATTCGAACTCCTCCTTGAATCTGTCAAGGCTTCCGAACTCCTTTCTGATCTCATCCTTTATCATTCCCTTGAACTCCTTTTTTTCAGGAGTCAGGTTCTTCCAGAATATCGAATGTAGTATATGTCCCCCGACATTCCATGAAAGCGACTTCAGAACAGATTTATGGTCCAGCTCCTTCCCCTGCTTCCTCGCATCGTCAATCTTCTCTAGTATCTTGTTTGCCTTGTCAACATATGCTTTATGATGCTTATCGTGATGCACTCTCAGTTGCTCATCTGAGATATGCGGCTCAAGAGCATCATATGCATAAGAGAGCTTCGGCAATGAATAAAATTTCTCTGGCATATTATCACCCCGGTTTTGTTTTCAAAGAAAATAAAAAAAAATTACTCTTCATGCATCTCCTGCACATGGTTGTCCAGATTTTCTTGCGAATCAAATCCCATCCCGCACTTATCGCATTTGTATTCGTTTTCTGCCATCGAAAGATCACCTCCTTGGTCTCATTATGGCAAATCCAACATATTGATTGAAATCAGTTAACAGGTCATAAGTTTAAGTTACAGATTAAGGATACTTTCTGTCACCCAGAAAACCAATACTTGAGTAATTATAAATAACCTGGCATGGTATTTTAACAAAAAACGAAAATAGAATCAAGATAAAAGTTGCAATCTGCAAAAGAATGAGAATAAAAACCAACATACGAAAAAACGAGAAGCAAAAATATCTCACTTCCTGCTGCAGAGCGCAAGGGCATAGTTCTCCGGTTCATTCATATATATTTCAGTATCAAACCGCTTCTCGAGAAGTTCCTTAAGCTCGTCTGATGTATACTTGTATGATATCGCTGCCCAGATCCGATCACCAGCCCATGAATTCGATCTGCTTTCCAAGATGCACGACCTTCTGTCCCTGCAACACCCTGTAATATAGCTCCACCCTGTCCTGGTTGAACTATGCCTCGAACTCCACATTGCCATCATCAAGTCCTGCTTTTCTAGGAAAGTCTGAAATCAAATAATTTTGGACTTTTAGACGTTGTAAACAGAAACGAGACCTAGCATCCTTAGGCGAATACTTTGGGTGTGGCAGGCAAAAAGGAGCGAATTAACAGGAGCGAAGTAACGATCGCTTTCTTCTTTCTTAAACACAAAAACGGCTTTGTGTAAAAAGCACTACCTGCGGTTTTGAGGATGAATTCCCAAACAGGTGAGCAAAGCTCACAGTTTGCGTCGCAGAGCACCGAGGTACGTTGAGACTGCGTCTCAAGCGTACTATTAATGAATTGGCTTCGCATTGTATATTGCGCTTACTCCGTAAGCTACGCCTGACCTCGGGAGATTTGCTTTGCAAATGCTCCCTTTCGTCGCACAGACGTACTTTTCACACAAAGCCTACAAAAACAAAAAATTTATATGTTACTATATATTTTAGATATACAACAAGTAGTAGGTGAAAAAAATGGAAATATCATTAACAAAACTATCCCCTAACGGACAAGTTGTAATTCCTTCAGAAATAAGAAAAGAAGCAGGACTTAAGCCTTCAACAAAATTTATTGTCTTTAATGAAGGAGGAAATATTTTACTAAAACAAATAAGAACTGAAACTTTGAGAAAAGATGTAAAACTTCTCGAAAAAATACAGATGACTGAAGAACAAATAGCAACAGGTAAAAGCGTAAAAGCAAAGACTAGCATGAGTGATGAAGAAATCGATGATCTTCTTATGAGTTGAAAAAGAAAATGGAGATTATATTCTCAGATGACTTTAAAAAAGAATTTAAGAAAATAAAAGATAAAGATACGAGACTTAAAATAATCAAACAATTAAGAAAATTATCTGAACAACCAGAAGCAGGGAAAGCATTAAAATATGAACTAAAAAATCATAGAAGTGTTAGAATTCCACCATACAGAATAATTTATCGGTTGGAACAAGAAAAAATAATAATTAACTGTTTCGATCAAAGAAAGGATGTGTACAAATGAAGATACTAGCAAATTCATTAAAGAAAGGAGATATTATTGGTGTTATCTCCCCATCAAATCCAATTCAAAGAGAAAAAAAACAGTTTATAGATAATGGTGTCAAAAAATTAGAAAGTTTGGGATTAAAATTTGTTTTCTCGAAGCATTGTTTCGGGATTGACAAATACAATATTTCTAGTGGCAGTCCTCAAGAACGGGCTGACGATTTAAACGAGATATTTGCAAATCCTGAAATCAAAGCAGTTTTTTGCACAGTTGGAGGACATACTGCTATTCAACTTTTATCTTTAATTGATTATGAAATAATTAAAAAAAATCCAAAAGTATTTTTGGGGATGAGCGATATTGATGTTTTACATTTAGCTATTCATTCAAAAACAGGTTTGACTGTATTTCATGGATCAGACCCCAAAAGCGGAAGAAATCTTGATTTAGATATTGAATACACATGGGAGAATTTTCAAAAAAGAATGTTCCAAAAATCCAAAACTATTCCTGCTTCTGAAGAGAGAATTTGTGTTAAAAAAGGAATTGCTGAAGGTAAAATTCTTGGTTGTAATTTGTCATCCATAATTAAATTGGCAGGAACACCGTACTTTCCAGATTTTACAGATGCAATATTATTTCTTGAAGGTTATTCAGAAGACTTAAAAACAGCTATACCTAAATTACAACAACTTAAAGAGATAGGTATTTTTGACCAGATTAAGGGAATTGTTATAGGTTATGTCTATGGTTTTCAAGATAAAGAAATGATTGTTAAGAATGATATAAAGGTAAAATATGAATATGTTGTTTTGGATATAACTAAAGGATACGAATTTCCAATCCTAAAAACTAATGATTTTGGTCACAGATGTCCTAACTGTTACCTGCCAATTGGGACAAAAGTTAGAATTGATGCTGCGAATAAATCAATTGAAATAATGGAAGATTTTCTAAACTAATCCACTTTCTTTTTAGAGCATAGACTGAGAATGGCTTTTCAGCTGTTTTCTGAAGATTTCGCTCGCTTTTTTCTGAACTTTTCAGAAAATTAATCTGCTTATGACGAATTTGAGGAAAGTTCATAAAAATCTTTGATTTTTTGAAGACCAATAACTAAACGTTATCGATTGCCTCATTACGAAGCCAAATCGCTTTTTGGTTAAAAAGCTCAAATTATCCGTTTTAAAGTAGGTGTAGCTATATTTTACCGTTGTAAATGTTTTGGTTTTGTAACTGCTGTTTGGTTGTTTTTTATCATTGTATTTAATCATCAACCTTGATGCAAACAGTCTTGCCAGAAAAAGTTATCCATAAAAAAAAGAGAAAAAAAATAAAAAGTCTCTATTCGGTCTTCACTGCAAAATATATCAGATAAATCGCTGCCAGACCGACCAATGTGTACACTGCGTTTTGCAGTATAGGTATTGAACTGAAAAGCGTCTCGACCAAGTCAAAACTCAGGAGTCCTACTAATCCCCAGTTCAATCCACCAACAATCACCAGAACTAGTGCAATCCAATCTACTGGATTTTTTTTTGCCATTTCTAATCCCTCCATGTTATTAGATTATTATATAGTGTGTTTTGGTGATTTATAAACTTTTTTACTATATGTTAAAGAATTTTGCGATTTTTTGTCTATTATTCATTCAAAAAATCAAATATATTGTTATCTGGTCTCGTCGATCGCTCTTGCGACTACTTCCTCTTTGACTGGTGCTGCGTAATCACCTTCAAAATCATGCATCTCTCCAATTGCTCTTGGCAGGACATATCTCGGCTTTTCGTCCTTTGCTTTCTTGTCTGTCCTTGTAGCTTGGATTATCTGCTGCGCGCCCATCTCGTGGGGGACGATTACCGGAAGACCGAACCTCTCCAAAAGCTCCCTTTGCGATCTGAGGTCCTGACCCTGCATTATCCCGAGAGCCTGTGAGATCTTTGCCTCGACAGTCATGCCGATGGATAGCGCTTCTCCATGAAGCATGGTGTAGCCGCTGAGGCTTTCAAGCGCATGGCCTATGGTGTGGCCGTAGTTGAGTATCCTTCTTATGCCATGCTCTTTTACATCCTGCTCAATCAAAATGCCTTTCGTATGGCAGTTTGTCATGGCAAAGTAGAGCGACTCATTGTTAGACCTTTCTAGAATCATGTCTGCCTCTTCTTCCAGGAAATCAAAGAATGACCTGTCATATATCATTGCATGCTTGACAGTCTCTGCTAGTCCTGCTCGATAATGGTCCTCTGGAAGTGTCTCGAGAGTCGCGCTGTCTACATAAACAGCCCTAGGCTGGTTGAATACGCCTACCTGATTCTTGCCGTGCTTTGTGTCGACCGATGTCTTTCCGCCTATAGAGGAATCTGCCTGAGCGATAACTGTCGTCGGAACCTGGACATAGGGTATCCCGCGGTGATATATCCCTGCAACAAAGCCTGTCATGTCGCCGACAACACCTCCGCCAAGAGCTATAATCGCAGAATCCCTTCCAAAACGCAGGTCGGACATCTGTCCTATTATGCCCATGCATGTCTCAATCGTCTTGTTCTTCTCTCCTGCAGGAAAGGTGAACCTGTCTACCCTTAGGCCCTCTCTCCTCAGCTCCTGTTCAAGATCTGCGGCATATAGCGGAGCTACGTTAGAATCAGTTATGAGCCCATATCTTCCTGCATACCCATTTGCAGAGAGGTCTTGGGCAATCTGCGGAAACATACGAGTACCGAAATGAATCCTGTATGTCTCCTTTGGTTGGGCCGGAATCGTTATCTCTATAAATCTGTCTTTTATCTCGACCATTATCCCCGGCAGATTATCGTAGTGTTTTTAAATCTTTGGGTGTTTTTTAAACCTTTTTTACCTTCCGATATAGAATCTCTTCTGCATGTAGTTCTCGATTACCCTTGCGCTTGGAAAGAATAGAGGCACTGGCAGGTCATTGAGGCCGAACCAGCGCCATTCTGTTATCTCGTCGGGCTCCATCACCTTTGGCTCCCCTTCGAAATCTTCTGAATAAAGGCCGACTGTAATGAAGTGGGCTGAATCGACCATGTCGTTGTTTATGCAGATGACTTTGGTCTGGCCGAGCTCTATCCCTGTCTCTTCCATTGTCTCCCGTATCGCTGCCTGCTCGAATGTCTCACCGAAGTGAAGCTTTCCTCCAGGCATGGTCCAGGTGCCTTCGCCTTTCAGTGCACTGCCTGCTTTAGCCGGATCCTCATGGCGTTTTCCGAGGAGAATCTTTTTGTTTTTCATCAGCATAATACCCACCCCTACTCCAACATTTTTCTTCTGCTCCATCTTTTCATCTCCTTTAATTATATCTTCCGGCTGTCGTATGCCCAGTGCAGTATCGCCTGCCTCTGCTTCTTTCGGCACTCCAGGAATCCTTTGGGACAGTTTTTCCTGACCTGGGCAATATGCCTTTTTATCGCTTTCCAACGCTTTATCTGGCGCTCGTCATCATCAGTCCTTCTGCCCATGAAATACCTGCAGTACCACTGGAACCAGCCTCTTGGATCCTGCGGCCTGATCCAGCCTTTCTCTTCCCAGTATGACAGCGGCTTTGATGCGTTTATCCCGAAGAAATTGATCTTTGGGTCATGGAACTCATGGCATAGCTTTGCATCGTCGAACCAGTCTTTCGGAAACTCTTCTTTGCAGTCAGTCATGTACTTGCCTCCGAACACACCCATCTTGAGCATCTGCTTTGGCGAAAGCTCAGGCTTGAATTCTGGATGAAAGTTTTGTCCTATGGGTTCGGTGAGAAAATAGGTATAGTCTTTTTGCATCAAGTCGTTTACTGTGACTTTCTTTTTCATCGGCAAGATTTAGGAATAAGCACATTTTTATTAAATTTTTCTGAAACGAGACCTAGTCAATTTTATGGTGCTAATTATTCCAGATTCGAGCCGTCGAATCCGCAATCC
>CAYMIF010000016.1:24728-36488 GCA_964390375.1 uncultured Methanosarcinales archaeon | reverse complement strand
ATCGTATAGCTTCGCAAATCCTTTTTGGCCCAGAAGATGATCAGCACCTTGATTCCTGGCTTAGACTTAATTTCCAATTGGATGAAACTAAAATGTAACAGACCTCTATCAGGCAATATCCAATATATCCGAAGGCTGATCAGGAACAAAGACCTCCTTTTTTATCGGCTCTATCTCATAATAAGAATCGATCTTCTGAGTCCTGAATTCCTGATCGAGTGTCTGGACCATCTCCTCAAAATCATATATGCTGCGATAGATAAACTCAGCAAGATAATCAAAACCGTTGTTTATCTTTATCAGGTTGTTGAGATTCCTGTGATTTGACAGGTATTCCCTAAGCTCATCCTTTCTGGACTTATTCGCCTTAATTATCAGGGTTACCCTGAACGGATAACCAAGCTTTCCAAAATCCAGAAGCGATATGTAGCGGACGTTCATCTTCGTGCTGAAATACCTGACCTTCTCAAAAACAGTGGATATCGGAACACCAAGCTGATCTGATAATTCAGTAAGCTTGATCCTTGAATTCTTCCTAAGCTCAGACAATATTCTCATGTCCCTTATTCTTTTTTCCATCAATCACCACCTCGAAAATCACAGGAGATAGCAATATGAATATTCTTGAAAAAGGTTTTTTGAATAAATTTGGAAAAGTCAGTAAAAAAAACAAAAAGTTTTCAGAAATTTTGGTAATTATACAAAAATATGAGAACAATATGGAATATGTCCACAGAAACCACCTAAAAATGAATGTTTTTGTTACTACTTGCACGTAACATTTATAAATAAGCAGCAATTTTATGAATAAAAATCAAAAAGAAGGATGAGAATGCACCACAATAATCTAAAAGAGGAACAGGCAAAGCTTGCAAAGAAAGTTATAAGGACAGATGATTTTGAAAGCATCAACACTATAGCAGGGTGTGACATCAGCTATTCATATGACAAGGCGATATATTCAATCTGTGTCATGGATTATCCGAGCTTTGAGCTAAAAGAGATAAAATTCAAGGCTGCAAAGCCAGATTTCCCCTATTTGCCTACATATCTTGGTTATCGCGAGACACCCGGACTAGTAGAACTCTATAGTGAACTTGAGACTGAACCAGATCTAATACTTGTGGCCGGAAACGGGATATTGCATCCAAGAAGTCTCGGTCTTGCGAGCCATCTGGGGCTTCTGCTTGACAAGCCGACAATAGGCGTATCAAAAAAACAGTTGTGCGGTGAGATCAATGGCGAAGAGATCCTGAAGGACAAGGAGATAGTAGGAAAGATATTTCATACTAAAGAAAATGCAAAAAACATCTTTGTTTCTCAGGGACATAGAATTTCACTTAAAACCAGTATAGAGATAATCAAGAAGTGCCTTACAGGACATAAAATGCCTGAACCGCTGCATCAGGCACATAAATATGCCTCAAAAAATAAGAAAAAGCTTAAAAAAGAGCCCTCACAAAATTAATTCAGATATTCTAACGATTTATTCTAAAAAAACACATTTTAGTCCTTATTTTCTATTATATTGAGAAAAAATCCTTCTAAAAGATGAAATCATTATATGAAAAAGCACTACAACAAATTTTCAAATAGAAACATTTATATATGTGTAAATTGATAGAAAAGTAGTAAAAATATATGTTTTCATATATTAGTTGCATTAAAAGAGACATTGGTAATATGGATTACGTCAAAAAAAAGAGAGAACTAAAGATTTCAGTATTATTTTTACTAATGTCAGTTGTATTCTTCTCATTTGTTTCAACACAAACTTCTGCTCTTGCGACACAGTTGAACATCACCATGACTGAGGTCGTATATCAGAACATAACATATGCTGAAAACTTTGACCCAAACGAAACACAACAAGTATGCGACATCATAGGGACAATCAATATCACAAACCAAGGAAATGAAGAAATATTTGATATCTATCTAAAATACGTAAACACAGACAAACTGCAGACAAACATAACTCACGTAGGCACAACAAAGTGGGGAAACAGCACAGAAACCACAGGTGGCAATCCTGTTGTCCTGTTTGTACCTCAATTGAGGCCAGGTAATTACTCAACATTCACATATAATATCTCATGCAATGATTCCAATCCTCCAGTGGACATAATCACATCATACTCAAATTACGAACACGGCTTTGAAAGGAAAGTCCTGTCCGGACATAACTGGACAATAACACAATCTGCATTCAATAACCTTTCAAATGAGAAGAATGTCACAAATCTTAGGATTACACTCACGGCACAAAACGTAACCTGGAATGATTCGACATTCAATTTCAGTCTTGAATTCCTGAACGGGTCAGGCGACTATGCAAATGTCGAAGGTAATGGAACGAACTACCATAACTGGACATGGGTTCCGAGCGGCGGACTCCTTGAATGGAATGAATCAGTAAATATCACCTTCATCATGAGAGCTCCTTTCAGCGTACCTTTCACTGCGAACTACATGGCCCTATTGGAAGAAATATATTATGAAGCACCATATCTTATGTCCAACCTAACCCTGGACGAGGTAAATTCCTCGGGAGAAATTGTGTTTGATTTCGAGAAAAGAATAATACAGCCATCTGATAACATCAACAACCATAATGTTACATGGGAAATAGACCCGTATATACAGACTGATTCAAACATCACATTCACAGTCAATGAAGTGACAGTATGGATCACAGAGGACCAGGATCCTTTGAATACAACAGGAGATACAAACTGGGGACATCTGGGCAAGAACTTCACAGGACCATTTACTGTGAACATATCAACAGACTGGGGAAATTCAACAACATATTACAGATTCAACTATACAGACGGCTCCAGCTCTTCATATCCTCCGCCTATCGTCTGGATGGATCCTGAATGGATAATAACAAACACAGACGGACAGATCATGAACTACACCTCTACGACGAACGGCAGGGACCTATATATGAAATACATATATGTCATAAATGGATACTGGCTCGAGATAACAAAGAACGTAACAACAATAGAAGATGACAGGTTCAATATCTATACATATGTGGAAAATATCGGAAACGGCTGGACTCCAGAGAATGAATATGTCACAGTATATGATTTCGTGCCTTATGAATTCGAGGCCTATAATTTCTCAGACGGAACATACACAAACATAACTGTCGGAAGCGCAGGGCAATCATATTATGGTGATTCCTACAGGTGGAACATACCTTGGAAAGACGGAAAGAACTCCTCGCTTGGGCCGAAAAACGGAGAGGATGCTGTGAACAGGGGCAACTATTCCTGGAATGTATCTTATATGGTGAACGGTACTGGGCCCTACAGAGCAACACAACTCTACATAGTCGGTCTCGATCCACTCAAGGTAGATGGAGCATCATCCTCTCCAATAATCTCTATCATATCTGGTGTCAAGACATATACAAATGAGATTATTTACATAATCATCGTGCTGTTCCTGATTACCATAAATGTGGCGAACCTTGTAATCACGAACAAGATCCACAGTAAGATTTCTTCGATTCCACCACCATCAAAGAACGTGCCTCCGCCTGCACATAGCTATCATGGCCATCATGGAGTGCATGCGCATAGCAGACATCATGAGCATTGAAGGATAAAAGCAGTTATTATCTCTTCTGTTTGTAGAAAATAAAATCATGCATTAATTTAAAGACTGGGGACGCTGGGATTTGAACCCAGACCCGCTGGTATCTCTCGCTCGAAAGGAGCCATACCATGCTTTTTAATCATCGGCAAAAGCATTGCCTCATCGCTCCAGAACACTGGAGCCAGCTATTCTAGCCAGGTTATACTACGTCCCCTAAAAGGAATAATATTTGAATCTGAGGGTCATTTATATATTTTCCTATAAAAAACAATAGGTTGTTATATAACATTCCTTTCTGACAAAAACATGATATACAAAAGGAAACCATATGTATTCAATCCCAGGTTTGAGGTTGTGAGCTGTTTTGTTTACAAAAACGGTGATATCCTGCTTCTTCACAGGCAGGACCATAAACCAGAAGGCAATACATGGGGTGTTCCGGCCGGAAAAGTGGATGCTGGAGAGAAAAGGCTCGAGACCATGACAAGAGAGTTACAGGAGGAGACCGGCCTTCAATACCCAAAATCCAGTTTCAACTACTTTGGCAAGGTATATGTAAAATATCCAACATATGATTTTATTTACCATATGTTTGATCTTCAGATCCTGAAAAGAGAGAAGGTCATACTAAATCCTGATGAACATAAGGATCACAGATGGATGACTCCAAGAAAAGCACTCGATATGCCCCTCATCCCAGACCTTGATGAATGCATAAGATTATTCTATAAGATCTGATCTTTGCAGATTCACATCAAAAGAATGAAAACATCCTCAACAGTGACCCTGTGGTCTGCATTTATGTCTGCCATCTCAAGGCACTCGATCGGCCTGGATTTGAAGAGAAACTCTGCTATTATTATTGCGTCAGATGAATCTGCGCCAGAATCGCGGTTCGCGTCACCCCGAACAACCTGATATTCGCATGGAGGCAGGGTCTTTTCTACGTGATCTGGAGGCCGAGTGCTGTCCTGCGGGTAATTATCCAGAACATAAGAAATATCAGAGAGGTCTACTCCGGGCTCTGTATTTACATCGCATTTTCCTTCTCCGCAACAACTGATACCATAGCCGTAGATGTAATAAAGAATAAAGCGGGCGTCTTTTCGTGTCAACCTGTTGTCTCCGTTGGGATCTGCTAATCCACCAGAACAATCCAGGTCACCTATATTGGACCTCATCGATCCTAGATAGGATATGTCCTTACTTGAGACTGAACCGTCCTCATCGATGTCTGCGTTCCTCTCAAAACAGATCGGCTTTGGCATGCCTTCTATCATGTGGCTGCTCATGCTTTCCTGATCCAGAGAGTCGATCCTGCGGTCTGCATTGACATCTCCTTTCAGTAGACTCGGGCAAAGTTTTCCAGCCTTTATCGCAGATTCTTCAATATAACTCTGCTTGACAACAGAATCATAGGTCACCATCCCAGTGATTCTGTGATCAGCAGGATATATCGCAAAAACAATAAAGACCAAAATTATCCCGAAAAAAAGCACCACAAAAGGAAGCTCAGACCTTAGATTAGCATTCATATATTGTCCCACCCAAACAAATTTATCACAAGAATAACCCTGAGACCATAGCTATTTAAACTTTTCGGATGGGAACGAAATCATCTGCGTCTTGTCTTTTTCTTTTTTACCAGAAGGACCCGCTTTTTTTCCCTCGGCTTTTGGGTCTTTAGAATAAAAGCAATGATTATTATCACGATTATAGCAGTTATCAGGACTATCAGAAGATTGAGGTTGACGACCAGCCAAACCAAGAATCTCTGCCATAGGGTCTGTTCCTGCTTCTCCTTTACTATGAAGAAAAAATCAGGACTGTAAGCAACACCACCTTTGCCGTCATCTGCTATGAAGGAGACTGTCGTGATACCTGTCCATCCTGGATCAGGAGTCACTGTGACCTCACCAAACTCGTCTATCTGAATGGATACATTGTTGACAGGGGTGTGACGGAAAGTCAGATCATCACTGTCAGGATCAGATACCATGTCAGCTATACTGAAGGTCTTGCTTGAACCCTGCTCGATTATCTTTATAGTATCGGTGTCTTCCTGAAGACTTACATTCCCCAATATCCTCTGGATTGTGGCATTGAGCTCTGGATCAACACCCTGCTGCTGCGTCACCACAAAACCGAAAGGCTTGTGGATGCTTGTGTATGCAAAAAGTACTATAAAAGCAATAATAGCAAAAGCAAGCAGAACAAAAAGGAATATCTGATTGTTTCTCTCATCCTCTGGTCTTTCAGCCACCTTCTTTTTTATGTTCTTTTGCTTTGCGACCTCTTTTTTAAGCTGCTTTTTTATCTCCTGCAACTCCTTTGCCTTCTTATCCTGCTCTTTTGATATTATCTCAAGCTCCCTTTTCTTCCTGGGCATCCTTCGTGCAAAAGTGAGGACTATGACCACAATGACAACAATCAATACCAGCGCCACCAGAACTATAAGCGGCAGGATTATAAGCCAGAAGAAATTCTGAGAGATGAAATCAAATGCACCCGTGACCTGCTCATCTGACTGATTGGTCATATTAGTAGGAACTGTATCGTTAGTCAAGTTTTGAGGCGGCAAAGATACATTCGGACCTGTGACATTGCCTGGAGTCATATTGATCGTCTCGTTTACTGTACCATCAGTCATGTTGGTCATATTAGTCTGGTTTGATATGTTCATGAAACCGTCGCCGATGCTGATGTTGACCTTGGGAAGAGACAGATTATCGATAATGTATGGAGAGATCAAAGCAAATCCTATTATTATCAAAAGGACAAGAATCACAAGAAGTACTGCTGCTGCTACACGCTTTTGAACAGGAGCTTTCTTTTCTTCGAATGTCTTGTCATAGAGCTCGTCTCCCTTTGCTATTTTTTGCTTCTCTTCTTTTTTCCTGTCCTCATCGAAGAATATTATCTTGGCCTGCTTCTCTGATTTTTTTGTCTGCAGGACTATCAAAAGAACTCCTATTACAATCAATATAAGCACAATCAGAACCAAAAGCCATTGCATCAAGCCTGAGTCGGCCGGGGCCTGGTCCTCTATCTGCGATAGGTTCACAAGACCACAGTCCTGAAAGCTGATGTTCAATAATTCAGAATGCTCAATGCCTCCGAGATATCCCTCTATATTCACAGGAAGCGTTGTATTGCCAAGCATATCCGGGTCCTCAGAATACACAAAAACACCGGTTATAAACTCCTGACGGGGAGCTATCTGAAAAGAGGTATTTGAGAAACTAAACCAATCGTAGGTCTCGGAAGATATTTTAAAGGCATTTTCATAATCGGCCGGATTATTTACAATTATAGGAACATAATAATTCCTGCCCAGACAAAAGTCATAAGAAAGCTCTTCCTTAGGCTCTGGCTCTATCTCAAGAGTCCTATTAGATACAAGCGCATATTGTTCACCGAAAGCCATGTCAAAATCTAAACAATCACGGTCTACAAAAAGATTGAATGGCACTGTTATTTTGTAGTCTGAGCGTTTTGACTCGACTATGAAATCGTAGCTGAATTCACCATATTTATCACATGGAAGCGTGAGGAAGAAAGATACCTCTTTTCCCTCCCCTCCAACAAGGATCATCTTCTCATCCAGACCACTAACATAGCCCTCAGGGGCATCTACATCAAGAGATATAGTATCAGTGAACCCTTCAATGTTGCTTATGTCGAACGTGAACATCGCTGGCCTACACGGACACTGCCTGACCGAATATACAACCGGATCCACCTTTATATTGTAACATTTCACTGCCTCTACGTCCTGAACCACCTGCGAAATACGGCCGTCATTTGTGGTTATTGTATATTCAATAGAACCTTCAAAGTCCCTCGGAGGAGTTATGAATGCAGTGACGTGCCCTGTCGAGCGTGCCGCAATAAATGCTTCGGGCTCAGAGATAGTCACATAGGTTTTCGACTTCTCATCTACAGAAACAGAATATAGGACAGGAAGATCATCAACATTTCTAAGTATCAACCTCTGCTCATAGGTCGCTGAGTTGCATATTGATATACCATCAAGTCTTGAGATACCCTCCTGAGCATTAACTGAAAAGGAGAATAGAAACAGAACAAATGAAACTAACAAAAGCTTCTTGATCAGATGGTTTTTCAAATAATTGTTGTTACTATCCAAAGATCTTTCACCTAGTCCCATCATAAAAAACCAATCAAGTATTTATTGAAAAAAAGAGATAAAAAAAGGCTAAAAAGCCTGATTCAGTAGTAAGTCTGGCTTGAATCCTCGTCTTCATCAAAGTCTGATTCCTTGCCCTTGAGCTTGGAAAAACCAATGATGAGCGCAAGAATGACCAGTAATACCACCAGTATCACAAGTCCAATCTCAAGACCTCTCCTGACATTCGACCAGTTGGTCTGGTTGTCTGAAGAATCTTCGCCGTCTCCTTCTGCCTCTGTGACTGTTGCAGTAAGAGTGAAGTCCTTGAGGGTCTCCTCACCGCTTGAAACTGAAACCTTGAACATGTGATCTTTAGCTTCAGCATCTTCGTTAGCTGTGACATAAACATATACTGCCTTAGCCTCATATGGCTGAAGCACAACGAAGTTTGCCGGGCTGACCCTGACCTGTGCCCAATCCTCATAGCCTTCGACATTAATGATGTATGTCTTAGCCTCGTCTCCTGCGTTTGAGATTGTCATAGGATAGATGACTCCGCCTTCTCCAGGAACAACGTCCTGAGCTGTCGGACCGATCGAGATGACTGTCTTGCCTGGCTTTTCCTCAGGCTCGTCATCCTCGTCTTCGTCTTCCTCTTCTCCGATAACCCTGATCATCCTCTCGACTGTCTCAGACCTGTCACCATCCTTATACTCAACAGTGACCAGCATCTCATACATTCCAGATTCAGCATCAGACGGAATCCTAAGATAAAGACCTTCGCTTGTAATAGAATCGTCCTCATCGATCTCATCTATATAATCTACATAGCTGACTCCGAGTTCAGGAACCTCAATCATTATCTTGACTCCATCGTCAAGATCCTTCTGGCCTGCATTCTCAAGCCTGACTGACCCGAGAACAACCTTTCCTGCCTCGACCTCATTTGAAGGGAACAATGAAACATCCTTTATGACAAGATCATATCTCTTTGAGATAACCTCTATCTCATATGTCTCCTGTATGGTGTTTGAATCCCTGTCATCGACCCTTATCCTCAACTTATAGATATTGTCGTCATAGGAATCCATCCTGTGCGGAAGAGAAAGCTTCAATGTCTTCCTATATGTCCTGTCTTCTTTCATGTCGAAAACATCAGTTATGTCCTCAATAAGATCATCGTGGTCATAACCCCTAATCACTGCTTCGATCTGTACGTCCCTTACTCTATCGTTTGATTCCAGCTCTATGTCGACCTCGAACTCCTGGTCTTTCTCATAAGCATATATCTTGTTTGAGCCTGTCGGATGAATAACATCATCGTCAAGTTTCACTTCCACTATGTCTATCACAGGCTGTGCAGTTACATAACTTATAGCCAAAATAGCTGCCATCAAAACAATCAATAGTTTTCCTTTCATTTTTTGATTACCCCCTCTTGGTTTTTTCTTCAGAGCATTACTCCAATAAAACCAAATGTAAATGTTTTTTATATTTAAAACTTTCCTTTTTTAGTATACGAAAGTAGTTACTTGTAGTAACTATCGTATTGTGGTCTTAACGTAGCCTGAAAAAACAAACAAAAGGAATCAGACTACCCTAAAATCGATGAACTTAATCCTCCTGACATCATTCTTTTCGTCGGTCACAATCAGCATCAAGTCATAAAGGCCAGGTTGCGTATCCTCAGGCACCTCAAAGAAGACATAGTTCGAAATATCTCTTCCTTTTTTAAGGTAACTGTTGGTGACCTCCTCAACTATACCAAGCTCATGGATGAAAACCTGAGTCCTCAGATGGTTCAAATCCTCATCACCTGAGTTGTGATAAGTCATAGAAAGCATCGCCTGTTCACCTGGCTCGATTGCATCCTCATCAATCCAAAGATACTTTATTCTGAGCTCTGCTTCAACTTCTGGTTCAGGCGTTGGCTCTGGTCCGACTGAGATTGTAGTTGAATCAGATGCTGTGATTCCTTCAGAATCTGTAACAGTCAACGTCACAGTATAATCCCCTTCATCCCAATACTTGTAAGTCGGACCCTTGTGGTCTGACCTTATGCCTGTTCCGAAATCCCATTCATATGAATAAGGATAGGTTCCGTCGTTGACGTCTGCGCTGAAATACACTGTCAAAGGCGCATCACCAGACTGTGGCCATGCATCAATCTCAACAGTCATCTCACCTTCGCATTCAGACCAGTCGTCCCAAGAACATATGTCTGAGCATATCCTTGTCTGATGACCTCCGTTTCCGCAAGGCCTGGTATCGACAGAACCCGGCGCGCAGACACCCTGACCGAAGCAGCTGCCCCAGTCACCCCAGTGATAGTCCATCCCGCATATCCTGAGCTGAGTTCCGCAATAGCCGCATGACTTTTCCTCAATCTCACCAGGCATGCATTCTCCGTCACCCTGGCACTCTGACCAATCGGTCCAGGCGCATTCGTCTGTGCAGGTGCGGGTCTTCTGCCAATCATACGGGCAGTCATCTGAATCAGTCTCTACTGCGCCAGGTGAGCAGACACCTTCTCCTGTGCAATCTGACCAGTCATTCCAGTGATAATCCATTCCGCATGTCCTCGTCCTTTGACCGCAAAGGCCGCATTCCTCGGTCTCGGTCTCCCCGGGCATGCACTCGCCGTCACCCTGACACTCGGACCAGTCTGTCCAGGTGCATTCGCCTGTGCAGGTACGGGTCTTCTGCCAGTCATACGGGCAGTCATCTGAATCAGTCTCTACTGCGCCAGGTGAGCAGACACCTTCTCCTGTGCAGTCTGACCAATCGTTCCATAGATAATCCAGGCCGCAGGTGCGGGTCTGGGTGCCGCAATTGCCGCAAGACCTTTCCTCGGTCTCGCCAGGCATGCACTCGCCGTCTCCATAACATTCTGACCAGTCGGTCCAGGTGCACTGGTCTGTGCAATCCCTTACACGCTGCCAGTCAAACGGACAGGCATCGAAATCAACCCCCTGAGCTCCTGGAGTGCATACACCCTGATCCATGCAGGCTGACCAGTCATTCCACTGATAATCCATGCCGCAGGTGCGGGTCCTGTGACCGCAAAGGCCGCATTCATCGGTCTCGGTCTCGCCAGGCATGCACTCGCCGTCTCCATAGCACTCTGACCAATCGGTCCAGGTGCACTGGCCTGTGCAGGTGCGGCTCTTCTGCCAGTCGTAAGGGCAGTCTTGCCCGGTTGTCTCTACGGTGCCGGGGGTGCAGACCCCCTGCCCTGTGCAGGCAGACCAGTCGTTCCACTGATAATCCATGCCGCAAGTGCGGGTCCTGTGACCGCAAAGACCGCATTCATCGGTCTCTGTCTCGCCAGGCATGCACTCGCCATCTCCATAGCACTCGGACCAGCTGCCCCAATTGCACTCGTCATTACAGGTGCGGCTCTTCTGCCAGTCGTAAGGGCAGTCTTTTGTTGTAACCTGTATTGCTCCGGGAGAACAGACTCCTTCTCCTAAGCATCCAGACCAGTCTCCCCAATTATAGTCAAGTCCACAGGTCCTCTGCTGGATTCCGCAGTTTCCGCAGGTCTTTGTTTCAGTCTCACCAGGCATGCACTCGCCGTCTCCATAGCATTCAGACCAATCGGTCCAGGCGCAATCATCGGTACAGGTGCGGCTCTTCTGCCAGTCATAAGGGCAGTCATCATAATCTGTCTCAGTAGTTCCTGGCGCACAAACTCCTTCGCCGCAGCACGTCCCCCAATCATTCCATAGATAGTCCATACCGCAGGTGCGCGTCTGGGTCCCACAGTTGCCGCATGATCTTTCATCGGTCTCACCAGGCATGCACTCGCCGTCTCCATAGCACTCGGACCAGTCGGTCCAGGTGCACTGGTCTGTGCAATCCCTTACACGCTGCCAGTCAAACGGACAGGCATCATAATCTTTATCTAGAGTTCCCGGTGCGCAGACTCCTTCTCCTGTGCAGACAGACCAATCGTTCCACAGATAATCCATGCCGCAGGTACGAGTCTGGGTGCCGCAGTTGCCGCATGA